>CAMASZ010000095.1 GCA_945861125.1 Rickettsia typhi
AGATAGGATTTGGTATTACTTTCTTATCAATAAATTTTGATTCAATAAAAATTCTTTGGCTTGATTAATCGAGTATTCGCGAAAGTGAAATATTGAAGCAGCTAAAACAGCAGAAGCTCCAGAGCTTATTCCATCTGCTAAATGTTGAAGATTTCCAACTCCACCAGAAGCAATTACAGGAATTTTCAATTTAGAAGTAATAGATTTTATTAAATCCAAATCATAACCATCCTTAGTTCCATCTTTATTCATAGAGGTTAATAAAATTTCACCTGCTCCTAAATTTTGAGCACTAATTGCCCATTCAATTGCATCTAACTCAGTATTTTCTGAGCCTCCATTAATATATACTTCATATTTATTTTTATCACTTTTTTTAACATCAATAGCAACAACAACGCATTGTGAACCAAATTTATTTGCAGAATCAGAAATTAATTGTGGGTTTTTAATTGCTGAAGAATTAATTGAAACCTTATCAACACCAGATTTGAGCAAATCTGAAAAATCACTAACCTCTCTAATTCCACCACCAACAGTAAAAGGAATAAAACATACTTCAGATACTTTTTTAACCATATCAAGAACAATTCCCCTATTTTCTTGTGAAGCAGAAATATCTAAAAAACATAATTCATCAGCATTTTCTTGATAATAAAATTTGGCTTGGGACACTGGATCACCTGCATCAATTAAATTTGAAAAATTTACACCCTTAACTACCCTACCATTTTTAATATCTAAGCAAGGAATTATTCTTGATTTAAGCATATTATATCATTCTTTTAAGAACGTCATTTTCTTTTTTGTCGAAAAAGCGATGCTTTATTACCGCAACAACATGAAGTATAATTATAAATAATAAAGAGAATGAAAGAAATTCATGAACTTCTGAAAAGAATTTAGCATTCTCAATATCGGTAGCTACTAAAACTGGCATTTCAAAAGAAAAAAAAGCAACTGGAAAACCATATGAGTTAGACATTAAATAACCAGATATCGGTATTAAAAACATCAATAGATACATTGATTTGTGAGCAATATTTGCCACAATTCTTTCTAGCTTTGGTATTGAGTCTTGAAGAGTTGGTGGTTTATTAATAAAACGATTTATTAATCTTACGACAATCAAAAAAATTACTAATATACCTATTGACTTATGAAAATTATAAACAGCCATGCGGTATTCTGATTCTTTATTTATTTCACCCATAAATAAACCCATAAATATCATTATGATTATTATAAAGGCCATCAACCAATGTAAAACTCGTGAAAAAAAACTATATTTCATAAAATAAATTAGTTTAACTTATATTATAGAGCGCTTTTGTTCATTGATTTGATAACATTCTATTATATCTTTTTCTTTGATGTCATCAAAATTCTCAAAGGCAACACCGCATTCAAAACCACCTTTGACCTCTTTTACATCGTCTTTAAATCTTTTTAATGTTTTAAGAATTCCTTCAAAAATAACAATATTATCTCGAAGCAATCTCACTTTAGCACTTCTTTTTATAGTTCCATCAATAACAAAGGCACCAGCAATTTTACCAACTCCGGTAATTTTGAATATCTGTCTAATTTCAGCTTGCCCAAGGTATTCTTCATTTTTAATTGGCGATAATAAGCCAGAAAGAATTAATTTTAAATCATCAACTAAGTTATAAATTATTGAATAATATCTTATATCTATTGATTTATTATTAGCCAATTCTTTAGCGGTTAGACTAGCTCTGACATTAAAACCAATAATTATTGCATCTGAAGCAGAAGCAAGATTGACATCGCTTTCTAATATTCCTCCGGTTGCTTGATGAATAACTTTAATTGCAACCTCATCATTACCTAATTTAGAAATACTGTTATTAATTGCCTCAACCGAACCATGAACATCTCCTTTTATAATAACATTTAGATATTTTAATTTGCCCTTACCAGATTCTTTAAAAATATCAGTAATTGATTTGGCAGAATTTCTAAGATTCTTTTTTTCTTTTTCATTGCGAAGACGGTAAGCAATAATCTCTCTAGCTTGCTTTTCTTCATCTACTTCAACAAATTTGTCGCCAGCATTTGGAACATTATTTAGACCCAGAACTTCAACTGGAACTGATGGAGTTGCAACATCAATTGCTCTACCATTATCATCAGACATTTTTCTAATTTTACCATAAGAAGTTCCAACAACAATTAAATCTCCTACATCAAGAGAGCCATTTTGAACGAGCAACGTAGCAACAACTCCTTTTGATGAATCAATCCTTGATTCAATAACAACGCCGTTAGATTTGCCAAGATATGGCGCTTTTAATTCTAGAACTTCTGCCTGTAGCAAAATTGCTTCTTCCAATTTATCAAGATTAATTTTGGATTTTGCTGAAACAGGAATAAACATAACGTCACCACCAAGATCTTCAGCAACTAATTGATGGCTTAATAATTCATTTTTTACAATATCTGGATTACAGCCAGGCTTATCAATTTTATTAACAGCAACAATTATTGGAACGTTTGCTGCTTTAGCATGATTAATAGCCTCAACCGTTTGTTCTTTGACCCCATCATCTGCAGCAACCACCAATACTACTATATCTGTAATGTTAGCACCACGGGACCTCATTTCAGTGAAAGCTTCGTGACCTGGAGTATCAAGAAATGTTATAAATTTTTTATCTTTTGTTTGAATTCGTGAAGCCCCGATATGTTGAGTAATACCCCCATGCTCTCTTGAAGCAACGTCAGTTTCACGTAATGCGTCTAACAAAGATGTTTTACCATGATCAACATGCCCCATAATTGTTACAATGGGAGCTCGCGATAATAACTCTAAATTTTGTTCTTTTTCTTGTAAAACATTTTCTACATCTGAGTGAGAAACTCTTTTTATAGTATGACCAAATTCATTAATTATAATTTCAGCAGTTTCGGCATCAATTGCTTGGTTACTAGTAACAACCATACCCATTGAGAACAATTTTTTAACAACATCACCAGCCTTTTCAGACATTCGATCCGCAAGTTCAGAAACTATTATTAGATCTGGAAGAGTAACTTCACGGGATATTTTTTTATACTCTTTTGGTGTAGAAATTATTTCTTGTTGTTTTTTTATTTTTGATTTACGACGACGAAATAAAAAGCTTTCAGAGTCTCCATCTTCTGAATCAATTATATATGTTAACTTACGAACATTGACTTTTTCTTCTTTAAAATTATTTTTCTTTTTAATTTCATCTTCCTGAAATGATTTGCTTTCTATAATTTGCTTTTTTGATTTCTTTTTTTCTTTTTCGTTTTTTTCATTCTCCAATTTTTTTCTTTCTTCTAATATTTTTTCTCTTTCTTCCTTTTGACGATTTGAGATTGCAACGCTTTCTTTTATTTTATTTAAAACATTAAACTCATCTTTAAATTCAAAATTATTTAAAGATGTGTTAGATTCAGCTTCTTTCGGTTGATTTTTATCAAGATTTTCTGATTGCTCGTTATTTTCTAAATTGAGTTTGTTTTTATTGCTAAGTTTTAATTTTTTATCATTGTTAATTTTATTAAGAATTGAATGTGTTTTAATTTCATTTTCTTCATTTTTATTAAAAGACTCAGTAACTGCTTTAATTCTTGCTTCAAACTCACTATTGTTTAGACCACCATTATTTTTATTAACTGGTTTAGATTCTTTTTTGCGACCCTTAATTGTTACCTGAACTGCCGAGCTATTATATTTTTTATTTTCAGAAGAATTTTTAGAAATCTGATTAGATTGATTATTAACTGAGGTCGGAAGCTTAAGGGTAAGTTTTGATCTTGATGAATTGTCGGGGATTTTTTCAGTCATTTAATTATATATTAATTTTAGCTTTATACTGTAAACCTATTGTTAGTTTGGAATGACTAAGTAAAAAACTTTATAAATCTTAAACAAAGCCCAATTATATAAAAATTTATCTTATTATATCAAATATTTAAAACTTAATCTTTAAGATTTTTATAAATTTTAAGTGACTTTGCAAACTAGCAATTATTGACAATTATCTGTTAATAAGCTAAGTGTTTTTTTGTAAATATTCTTCAGCACGTCTCTTAATTTCTTTAGCAATTTCTTCATCAAATCCTTGAATAGATGATATTTCTGATGTATCAGATTCAACTATAGATTCGATTGTTAAAAACCCTTCTGAAGCAAGAAGATTTGCTATCATATCTTCAACATCTAAAGCCTCAATGAAAATTTTTGATGCTTGGTTAAATTCAGCAGTTCTTCTTGCTGATTCTTGTTCATCAGTCATAACATCTATTTTGTAACCAACTAATATTGAAGCTAACTTAACGTTTTGTCCTCCTCTTCCGATTGCCATACTAAGCTGATCTTCAGCTACCACAACTTCAATTAAATTGTTTTCTTCATCAACAACTACTTTACTTACTTTGGCTGGAGTAAGTGAACTAATTACCATTTCGGCAACATTTGATGACCATTTAATAATATCTATTTTCTCACCACGAAGTTCCGAGCTAACAGATTGGACTCTGTTGCCACGAATACCAATGAATGAACCAATAATATCAATATCGTCTCGTCTTGAGTAAATAGCAATTTTAGCGCGAGAACCAGGATCTCTAGCTACGGCTTTAACTTCAATATTACCATCATGCAATTCTGGAACTTCTTGCTCAAAAAGCTTTACTAAAAATTGTGGGTGAGTTCTTGAAAGAAATATTTGCGAACCAAATGGCTCTTTTCTTACATCTTCAATATAACATCTCATTCGATCACCTACGCGGAAATTTTCACGAGGAATTAATCCAGTTTCGTGTATTACCGCTTCATATCCTTCAATTTCCATAACAATATTTTTTAAACCAACCTTTTTGACAGAGGCACTAACAATATCTCCAATTCTATCTTTAAATTCATTGTATTCTTTATTTTTTTCAGCCTCTTTAACTTTACGAATAATCTCATCGCGAGCTACTTGCGCAACAATCCTATTTAAATCCATAGGCGGTAATTCTTGAATTATAAACTCACCTATTTTTGCTTCTTTGTTTTCATGCTGAGCATCTTTAAGAGATATGTGAGTTCGAACATCGAAATCTTCAGAATTGTTTTCAACTATTTCTAATTTGTTGTAAAGCTTGATTTGACCTGTCTTACGATCAATTTT
>CAMASZ010000096.1 GCA_945861125.1 Rickettsia typhi
CCTGCGTCGCATCATGAAAACCGTCTTGTGCTATATTATTTAATCTAGATATATCTTCTAATTTAAATGCATCGTTACCATCTTTATTAATTCCATATTTAATTTTTCCATTATCAAAAGCAGAGGTTGCTCTAAGAACGTTTAATATATCTAAACGTTTATTTTTTCCTTGCGTTATATAAACTGGCAACAAAGAGCTGTTAAATGAAAAGCGTGCATAATTTTCATCAAATGAAATCCCATTATACGTACTGCTTATAAATGGTGTCCATCTAGTCATTCGCTCGTGTATTTCTTTAATAAGCTGAAAACTACTTTTGTTTCTTTTTTGTGCTTCTAATGGATTTACAGAGTTTTTAAGTAGTGCATAAACAGAAGGCACTATGCCTGGTTTAATTCTACAGTTTCCTTCAAACTCATCTAAAACTTGATGAGTATCTGATGTTAATTTAAAAGCAGCTTGTAATATTCCTCCAAAAGCATAACTTAAATCTGTAGTTTCTAAATCCCACCATAAATAATTCATTATCTTTTGATTTCTTTGTTTGTAACTTTATCTAAATTAATAACTTCAGCATTAGGATCGTTGATTGTTATTTCTTTAACATCATTTATGTCTGTTTGGGTGATCAGATTTCCAGCTGCCTTCATTTTTTCAACTTGATTAGTCAGTGAATTTCTTCCATCAACTAACTTGTTCTTAGCATCTTTAAAATGGCCTATTAGGCTAGTAAAACTAGTGTAAGCTTTAGAAATAGATGAATAAACATCATGAACAGTGTCATAAATTTTACTACCTATATCAGCAACTTCTTTTATATTTTTACTTTGCTTATCTGTAGCCCACATTCTTTCTACAATTTTAATTAAAAAATATAGTTGCGAAGGACCTACAATAGTCACGTTCTTATCTAAGGCATATTCTATTAATTCTTTGGAATCGTTTTCTAATGAGTGAATAGATGCCTCATTAACCATGAACATAATTATAGAATCTAAACTCTCATCAACTTTTGTTTGATAGTTTTTTTTATGAAGAGTATCCACATGCTTTTTAATAGCATCTATATGCTTTTTTTTAGCTACATTCTTATCTTGCATGTTATCTGCTTTGACGAAATCATACCAAGCATCTAAAGAAACTTTTGAGTCTATTATTATTTTTCTATTACCAGGAAGATTAATAATAAAATCAGGAATAGATGTTTTGTTGTCATCATCAGAAATACGTTCTTGTTCATTGTAGCTAACTTGTAAAGTTCCTAAAATTCTTCTAACAATATCTTCGCCCAATTCCCCTTGCATATTAATATTTCCGATTAATATTTGTTGAAATTGTTTAGCTGTATTAGAAAAGTCTTTTTTGGTTTCAAAACTGTCTTTTTTTATTTGCTCAATAATATTGTTAAGATCTCTTTGATGTTGCGTAATAAATTTATTAATATCTTTAACTTCTTCGCTAATTGAACTTAAACTAGCAATTGTTTGTGGAGCTAATGGATCTTCTTTTCTAGAAAATTTATTAATATAATATGCAAGCATACTTAATAAAATTCCCGATAAAATTATCAGTCCTATTATTGCAATCAAACCATAGCTTTCCATTTTTTTCCTTTGTTAGTTGTTAGTTGAAAAATATTTTTTTATCTTGTCTGGAAATTCAGCATAAATTCTTTTATCTAATTCCTCATAATACTTTTCTGACTTAGGATTAACACCTTCCTCATCAACCAATTTTTTATGAATATCAAAAGCCGTATATGTCATCGGCATATCTTTTCCAAACCACTTATTAAGCTTTGCCCATTTCTCAGCTTTACGATCAATTTTATTTTTTTTCTCAAAGAATTTCCCAAGATATAATTTTCTAATAAAAATAAAATTATCAATTGATTTGCGGATTAAAGATAAAGTTAAAAAAGAATAAACTTTTTCAAAAATTTCTAAAAAAAAAAGTTCAACACTTGCTACTTTTCTTTTAGTTCTTTTAGACAGTTTAATTATTTGTGGTCTATAATATTTTTTTGGATCTATGGGTCGTCTTAATTCTGGTATCATTAAGCAATGTCCTTTCTAAAAGATCTTGGAAACTCTAGAATCTCAAGATCATTTTGAAGATCTTTAATCATTTGAATATCTTTAAAAGCCTCAGAGGAAGCCTGATTAATATTAACAATCTTTTCATCCTCATAAGCATCCTTCAAGTCTGTGGTTTGAACTACAAATCCAACTTTCTTTAATTGATCTAAATTTTTTTGATACATAAAAATTTCATTATTTTTATTAATCAAAAATGCATAAAAGATTTTTTGATCATTATTAGAGTTATGCAAATCAATCTTGTTGCTTAATTGGTTTTTCTTTGAATTAAATTTTTGACTGGCTTCAGATATATCATTTTGTGAAATATCTAATCCTGCAATTAATTTATTATTAGAGTCTAATAACCAGTATCTAAACTCATTGGGAAGGTTACCTTCGCTTAATTTTATTGTATACCCTTTTTTTTCAAATTGTTTTTTATTTTTGTTAAAAATATTTTTAACTCTTGAACCGTTTACTGCACATGAGTTGCTACAATATTCTCTATCTGACCTAAAATTATTTAAACCTGTAATAAAAATATCCTTACAAAAATAACAATGTTTAATAATATTATTATTTTTAATAACATTAAATAAATTATCCCATATTTTTCCTATAAGATTTGTTGTTTGATTCTCATAACTAAAACTTCCATTTTGATTATTAACTTCAACTTTAATTCTTTTTTTATAAAAATTATTAAATGTTATTAATAAAATATCATCTAGTAACATTATAAGCTGCTTATCGGTTAAGCTATATTCAATCCCTGCTAAATTATTTTTAAAATTTGATTGTAAATTATACGGAGGCTCAATGTTGATTTCAAATTTAAAATTATTTTTTCCTAATAATTTATATTTTTTTTGTTCATAAGACCAATATCTTATCTCAGCCCAAGTTGCTTTACCTTTATAATTTTTATCATACCTGATATAAATTCTTTCTGGCGCATTAAATTTTTTTTCCTCATCTTTTGAAAGTTTTTCTTTATAAATTTTTTTTTGTTGTAAGTTTAACCAGTCAATATGATGAAGAATTTTTATCTTATCTTTGTTCAACTCTTGCTTTGCTATAACTAAATTAATAATATTTTTAATATTAGCTAGCTCCCATAACCAACAATATAAGAGTTCAGCTTTTACTTCTTTTCCTTCTTTGTCTTTAAATTCAAAATTATTTTCTATGCCTAGCATTCCATGTTTGGAAGCAAACTTTGTGCATCCTTCTATTGAAAATTCAGTATTTACAAAGTCTAAAAAAATATTTGGGTCTGCCTCTATATTTTTTTGAACATTTGCTGAAATTATAATTGGATGATTTTCTACTTTTAAAGGATTTTCTTGTATTTTGTATTTTTTTCTATTTTCTTCAAATTCTTGCGTAAGAAAATTAAATTTAAAGGCATAACTTTTCCAAGTCTCTTTAAGTTCTTTAATACTGATACCGCTACTCAACAGGCAGTCTTGATATTCTAATTTTATTGTCATTCCTTAATATCTAATAAATTTTAAATAATAATGTAAATACTATTTGACAATATCATTTACATTGATATATGTCAAATATTATAAACAAATGGCTTCTTGACTGTTTATATACCTTTCGTTCTTGCAGTTAAGAAGCCACCAACAAAGGAGAACAAGATGAGAAAAACAAAAAGAAGCAACTCTAAGTTGTTAAAGGTTGTAGACAATACTGAAGTAAGCGTTGAAACAAAAAAACAACAAGATGAAGATAAGGCTTACCAAAACTTTAGCGAAAAATGCAAAGAACTGATTAAAGGTGAAATTAGAGAATTATTTGAAAACTCTAATGTAGACTTTGGAAGCAAAGTATATGGCTTCGCATTTCATTTGGCTCAAGAACTAATGTGGCACAATATGCCGATTGGTGCATATCAGCGAGCTTTAAATTTTGGGACTAAAGAAGCTCAGCAAAACTACCTTGAATTCTTAGGCAACGAGTATGGAATTAAGCCAAGAGAGGAAGTTAAGAATGAAGAGTCAAGAACAATCAACTAAAATTAAATAATAAGGACTTTTTAAGAACTTAAGAAGTCCTTATTAGAACAATAAAAATGAAAAAATACTTAGAGTTTAAAGATGTAGCTAAAAATTCTTTTAAGTTCTGGCAAATAGAAATTAAAAGCAAAAAGGCAATCATAAAATATGGGAGAATTGGTATAGAAAATCCTGCTATACTTATTAAAGATTTCAAAAGTGCTGATGATGCTAAAAAATATTCAGATACTGTAATTAGAGAAAAAATGAATAAGGGATATAAGGAAAAATAGACGATATGAAAGATGTAACAAAACAGAAAATATATGAGATTAGAATTGAAAAAATAAATAATAAAACTGAAAAAGAAACTTTTTTCTTTGTTTATGCTAACATAGACAATGAAGTTAAAATTATTGGTCGTAGCACAATTAAACCTAAAGTTTTAAGTTACAACTGCATTACCGACTAATTACTTAAATAAGATCACTACATTTTGTAGTCAACCCCCAGTCAATACACAAAACACCCCCACAAATATACCCAAAAATATTTCACACCCCCAGCCCCGCTCATAAATAGAATCAAAACAAGGAGAGGAACAAAGGTATGAATATGAAGCAAGAGATGGTGAGTTGGTTGAGAACTACACATTGGGATGTTTTTGGTTGTTTAAATTTTAAACGTATGCCCAACGAAATACAGGCGCAGCAGGTTTTGGCTTATTTTTGGAATAGGATGGATAGGCATTATTTTGGTAATGCTAGTCACCGCAAGAATTTGAGGGTGGAGCGTATGTGTTTTTTACATACGGGTAAGAGTAATACTAACTACCATTTCCACTTTGTAGCTAATGCGCCAAGACTAATTAGCAAACAAGAATTTGCGAATAAATTAAATAGGACTTGGGTTTATGATGTTAAGGAAAGTGGTTGGTTTAACTACATCCAACCTGCTAGGTCGCAGCAGGCGGTTTGTAATTATTTGGTACATGAAT
>CAMASZ010000097.1 GCA_945861125.1 Rickettsia typhi
TAACATTATTTTTAATAGTTTTATTAAACTTGATAGTGGGCATTACGATAATTAAAAATATTTCTGAAACATCAAATAACTGATTTTTAGAATTATTTTATTTTATCAAGATTTAAACTAATTTTATCAACGTTGCTTTTACTTATTTCAATAATTAGCTTTTTTCTTAGTTCCGAAGTATAATCTTCAATTTTGTCTAATAATTCAATTATTTCTAGAAATTCTTTTGGAGCTGATATTTGTTGAATTTTTTCTTGAGTATTTTTTTTTATTTCCATAAAAGGTTAAAGATTAAAAATTTTAGGTATGAAGTTAATTTTGTGTAAATATAAAAATATAACAGATTTAAAACGGTATGATGTTATCAAATTTTAATATTATTATTTTCCATATATCATATTTTTCAACAGGAAGATTGCGAATATGATTACATAGATCAAAAGTCCTTTTAATGTTATTTATTAAGGTTCGATATTTTTTTTCATCTGGATTGTTATACTTTTCTTTATCTATTAAATCATCGATATTAGTTTTAATGTAACCATTTTCATTAATTTCGATTTTTATTATAAATCCTAAATCTGTTTTTTCTTTTGATTCTAAAATTGCTTTTCTATAACAGCTAGTTAATTGAGATTGGATATTGTTTTTTTCTCTAGCAGATAACCCTTTACCTTCTAAATTTGGTTTTAACTCTTCACTATCTTTGGGGTTTTTCAGTTCGACATATTTGTTTGAGTTGTCAATATTTTCTTCTTTTTTGGTTTCCTGTTCTGATTTTGTTTCTGATAATATGTTATCTATTTTTTGAATAGGAATTTCCTTTTTTTCAGCGACATATTTTTCTAATTTTTCTGATGCTTTATTCGATTGTATTGTTTTAGTTTTTTCAATTTTTTCAGATGTTGTCTTTTTTTCCTTAATTACTTCTTTAACTTTTGGTTCAACTTTTTCTTTTTGTTTTGAAGTATCTGGATTATCTTTTTCACCATCACTATTCTTGATCTCTGTGGTATCAATTTTTTCTAGAATTGGGTTTTCATCAATAGAAACTATATCAAGATAGTATTCTTTGATTTTTTTTTCTGGAATTTTTTTGGTTTTAATACCAATAAAAAATGATAGAATGATTAAAGCATGAATTATTAATGAATATATTAGATTTCTAATCATTGCATTAGTTCTGTTACAAGAGCCACTTGATTAAAACCAGCGACATTAATTACTCTTACTACTTCCATAACTTTGCCATAATCGATAGACTTATCAGCTCGAACCATAATTTTTTTATTAAAGTTGTTAGAAGAAAAGGAAATAATTTTTGATGTTAAATTATTAATCTTTATTGCTTCGTCATTAATAAAAATTTCACCATCTGATTTTATTGAAATTGCAATAGGATTATTATTATCAACTGAAATTTCTTGAGCACCATTTGGTAAGCTTAGATTCATACCTCCAGTCATCATAGGTGCGCAAACCATGAATATAATTAATAAAACCAATAAAACATCAACAAAAGGCGTTATATTAATATCGCTTATCACCGATTTTCTTTTTCCAAATTTTGATTTATCAAATTGATTATTTGAAATAGCCATAATTTTAATTATTGTTTGGAATAATAAAAAGATTGTTTGGTAGATTTTCTACAAATTTAATATTACTTAGTTTAACAGAAATAACTTGATCTAGATCGTTTTTTACTTCCATTTTTTCAAAAGTTAGAGGATCGTTTTTGAACACGATACTAAATTCACCAGCTTCTTTACGATTTTTTTTAACTAAAGATATTTTTATATTTTCTTTGTCTTTTTTTATATCGATTATTTCAACATCTTTTGCAAAAAAAGATATATTTGGTCTAGTAAGTAGAGAAGCTGGAGTTGTATTAGTGCTAATATGAGAGACTTCTTCAAGCTCTAAATCTTGGTAAGATAAAATTGATCCGTTAACTATTAAGAGGATTTTGGGTTTATCAATATATTCAATTCTCATTTTGCCAGAAGATTTTTCATTTCTGCTTAAATAAAATTTACCTTCAGCTCTATTTTTATCAACTTCTTGAGTAAAATCCGCTGAAAGATTTTTTATATTATTCAGATAATTTTCGACTTTTAGCAAATCTTCTTTAAAAAGACTAAGTTTTTTGTTATCCAATATCGCAAATGAGGTATTGCAGTTTAGAAAGAATAATAGAAAAGAGATTAAGCTTATAATAATTTTTTCTAAAAAAAATTTATTATTTTGTTTTTGAGTAATAAACTTTTTCATTTAATCCGCCTTCTGTTTTGTCTACAATTAATGTTATAGCACTATCTCCAGTGATGTTAATTGTTGTTCTTACCATATCAAGAATTCTATCGATACCTAGTATTATACCTATTCCTTCAATCGGCAGGTTAACAGATGTTAGAACCATGCTCATAAAAATTATTGAGCCACTTGGAATTCCTGCTGCTCCTATTGATCCTAGAGTACAAGTTAAAACAAGCATTAGATAATTTTGATAAGTTAGATCAATACCATAGGCTTGAGCAAAAAAAAGTGCACATATGCCAAGGTATATTGCTGTTCCATCCATATTAATACAAACACCAAGAGGAAGTAAGAAATTAGAATTTGCCTTTGAAACCCCCATTCTTTCTTGTAATTGAGTTATTGCAGTAGATAATGTTGCTTTACTGCTACTTGTTGCAAAAGCTAACGATTGAGTTAAAAGGATTTTTTTATAAAAAGGAAAGGGGGAAATTCTAGCAAATATCAAAATCATAAATCCAAATAAGACATATTGAAAAGCGCAAGCTGATAATACTGTAATCATAAGTTTTCCTAATGCTTTTAAAATATCCATTCCTTGAGTTCCTATCACCCATGCGATAAAACCGAAAACTCCTAACGGTGCAAGCTTAATTATTACTTCTATCATTCTGAAAAAGACTTGTGAAGAAGAGCTGATAACTTCTTTTAAGATTTTACCCTTTTCTCCGATTGAATTAATTATTATTCCAGTGAAGATTGAAAAAATAATTATTTGTAAGAAATTATCATTTGCCATTGAGCCAATAGGATTTGTAGGTATTAGTCCAATTAAAAAGTCTGCAATAGAGGGTGGGGTTTTATTTGCTATAGCATTAGGTTGAACAGAGGTCTGAAGAATCGAGCTTAAGTCGACTCCTATTCCTGGTTTAAAAATAGTTCCAGCAGATAATCCTATGATTACCGCAAAAACCGCAGTTAAGATATAGGAGCTAAAACCTTTAACACCAACTCTGGTAAAATTTCCTTCTCCTGACATTGAAGTTATTCCAGATAAAAGAGCAAAAAATATTAATGGTACTATAACCATTTTAATTAAACTTATAAATATAGTACCGAATACCTTTAAACTAGCCGCTTTTTCTCCAAGAGTTAATCCTGCTATGATACCAAGTATAAGACCTATAATTACCTGTTGCCAAAGTTTCATATTTATTTATGTTAAGGTTAAAGAAATTTTAAAGTAGAAAATTTAGATCAATAATTTGTTTGTAAGTAGGGTCAACATAGAATACTTTTAAGTTCTAAAAAATTTAGCTTTCAAAAAAATTTTATTAGACTTAAAATATTTACTATAAATTTTAATTCTGTTTTAGTTAGAAAATTAATAACCTACCTATCTTATAACATCTATTTCTGTTTTGTCAAAATTTTTTTGATTTTAAAAAGTTTGACATTTAAAATAGTATATTGTTTTTTGTAGTAGTTACTTTAAAGTTAAAATAAAAATTCTCAATTAACTTAAACTTCAAATGAAAAAATCAATTCTTAAATTGCTAATTATTAACATGGCCATGCTTGTAACAATTGAAGACTTGTCTGCTGCCACTAAATATGTTTCTGTTGGAACTGGAGCAATTACGGGTGTTTATTATCCTGCTGGAGGCGCTATTTGTAGATTGTTAAATAGGGGTAGAAAAGAGCATGGAATAAGATGCTCAGTTGAATCTACCGGAGGTTCAGTATCTAACATTAATGCAATTAGAAACAGCGTTATTGATTTCGGAATTGTCCAGTCAGATTGGCAGTACAACGCATATAATGGTAGTGGATTCTTTTCTGATCAGTCCGCCTTTAAAGAATTAAGATCTGTATTCTCTTTATATACCGAAACCTTTACAATTGCAGTGTTAGAAAAATCAGGAATCAAAAAATTAGATGATATTTTAGGAAAAAGAGTAAATTTTGGTCCACAAGGATCCGGTATGTATGCTACTATGGAGGTACTACTAAATGCTAAAGGTTGGAAAAAAGAAGATTTTTCATCTATTACTTACCTACAGCCATCTGAACAACCAAAAGCATTGTGCGATGAAAAGATTGATGTCATGGTTTATGTAGCAGGAAATCCTAATGGAGTTATGCAAGAAGCTACCCAAACATGCAAAGTAAGAATAATTCCTATTGATAGTGAAACAATAACTAAATTACTACAAAATAATACTTACTATGCTAAAGCGGTTATTCCTGCCAATATGTATTCTGGAAATGGAAATAATATTGAAACCTTTGGCATTAAAGCTAGCTTAATAACATCAGAAAAAACTAGTCTCGATGTTGTTTATAATATGACAAAATCAGTTTTTGAAAATTTTGATAATTTTAAAACTCTTCATCCAGTTTTTTCATCTTTAAAAAAAGAAGATATGGTCAAAGATGGCAACTCTGCTCCACTTCATCCTGGAGCTCTAAAATATTTTAAAGAATCAAAATTAGTAAAATAACTTCCATGTACTCTAGGTTAAAAATTATTTTGATACCACTATTGCTGGTTTCATGTGCTACTTTGTCAAAAAATAAAGCAAATAAAGATTCCTTTCCTGTTTATGGAAAATATTGCGGTATCAACTATCCCAAGAGGGGAGAAAATCCAATTCCTATTGACAAAACAGATTTATCATGTAAAAACCATGATCAATGTTATGAAGCAATGGGTTATTTTAATAAAAAATGCGATGAAGACTTGATAAAAAACCTTAACTCTGTTGTTCCAGGAACAGAATTTGAAAAAATAGCCAAAGAAACAATTATTTTGTACT
>CAMASZ010000098.1 GCA_945861125.1 Rickettsia typhi
ACGAGGCTATTACTCTCAATGCACCAATGTCGCAAAACTTGATAAAATATTATCGCAAAAAAAAATAACTGCCTATATTGGATTTGACTGTACAGCAAAATCTTTACACGCCGGAAGTTTAATTCAAATCATGATTTTAAGATTATTACAAAAACACGGTCATGTTCCTATCATTTTATTAGGAGGAGGAACCACCAAGGTTGGAGATCCTTCTGGTAAAGACAAAGCTAGACAAGTTCTATCTCAACAAAATATTAACGAAAATTTACTTGGAATAAAAAAAACTTTAGAAAAATTTATTAGTTTTGAGGGTGAATCTAAAGCAATAATTGTTGATAATGGTCAATGGCTTAATAATTTAAATTACATAGATTTTCTTTGTAATGTTGGTAGTCATTTTTCTATAAATCGTATGCTATCGTTTGAATCAGTAAAATCAAGACTCGAGCGCGAACAGCCTTTATCATTTCTTGAATTCAATTATATGATTTTGCAGGCCTATGATTTTATTGAATTACATAAAAAATTTAATTGCATTTTACAAATAGGCGGTTCTGACCAATGGGGTAATATTGTTAATGGCATAGAATTATGGCGAAGAATCAATTTTAATGATAATAAAAAGAATAATCTTAATTCGGATCATAGTGATGAAATTTTTGGATTAACCTCCCCTTTACTTACAACATCTGATGGTAAAAAAATGGGAAAGACTTCTGATGGTGCAATTTGGCTAGATTCTGAAATGTTTAAGCCTTTTGATTATTTTCAATATTTTCGTAATATTGACGATAAAGATGTTATAAAATTTCTAAAATTATTTACCGATTTAGAGATTACAGAAATAGAAAAATTGCAAAAACTAAAAGACCAAGAAGTTAATCAAGCTAAAGAAATTCTTGCTTTTGAAGCCACAAAAATCTGTCATGGCGAAAAAATTGCTAAGGAAATTTTGCAAAAGACACATGAAATTTTTCTTAATAAAAATTCTGATTTATTTGAAGAAATTCAAGTTACTTTTAACGATCAAAATTCTAAGAAACTAGTTGATATAATATTTGAGTCAAAAATCACAGAGTCTAAAAGTGATGCAAAAAGGTTAATAGAGGGTAAGGCGGTTAAAATAAACAATCAATTAGTTGAAGATATAAATCATATAATTTCAAGTGATAATAATTTTGAACTCTCTATTGGAAAGAAAAAATTTTATAAAATTATAATTAATCAATAATGAATATTAATGAAAAAAAATATAATTGGAATCGGCAATGCTATCGTTGATATTGTATGCAAAGTTGATGATAACTTTTTAAAGAATCATAATTTAGTTAAAGGCTCAATGTCTTTAATTGATAAAGGTTTTGTCGAAAAATTAAATAAATTACAATATGAAAAAATTAGCTCCGGAGGTTCTGTTTGTAATACCGTAGCAACACTTAGTGAACTGGGATGCAATACTTATTTTCTTGGCACTATTTCAAATGATGAAATTGGCAAAAAATTCAACAGAGATCTAGAGTTAAGCAATACCCAATTCATTGGTAAAATAGAACATAATGAAGATAGTGCGGTATCATATATTTTAGTTACTCCAGACGGCCAAAGAACAATGTGCACTTTTTTAGGATGCGCTTGCATTATTAATGAAGATTCAATATTTGCTTCAAACTTTCATAATGCAGAAATTCTATATATAGAAGGATATTTGTGGGACAATCCAAACACGATTAACTCTATAAAGAAAGCAATAAAAATTGCTAAAAAAAATAATACTAAAATAATATTCTCATTATCTGATATTTTTTGTGTTCAAAGACATAAAAAATATTTTATTGACCTCATCAAAAATGATTTAAATATTATTTTTTGCAATGAGAATGAATTTTTAAATTTAATTAACAAAACAGAACTTAGCTCTGATGATTTAAAAGAGTTTTCTAATACTATTAATAAAGACTTAACTATTGTAATTACCAGAAGTGAAAAAGGTTGCATTGTTTATAATAATGGTAATATTATTGAAATTACGACTAAAAAAATTAGTAGCATTTTAGATACAACGGGAGCTGGAGATATTTTTGCTTCTGGTTTTATATATGGATTAATTAACCATCTAGATATAAACAAATGCTGTAAGTATGGCAATTTCTTAGCAGGACAAATAATTCAAAAATTTGGTGCTAGATTTGACAAAAATGAAATTAATAAAATAAAGTATGAAAATATTATGGAATCACTCTGAACTATTAATAGCTTTAAAAGATGACCTTATTAAGCCTATTAATAACAAAGATTTAAAAATAAGCGAAGTTGCCATCGACGGTCGTAAACCAATCAAAGACTCCCTTTTTATAGCATTAAAAGGGGAAAATACTGACGGCCACAATTATTTACAACAAGCAGTTGATTCCGGAGCTGTTGCATTGCTTGTTAATAGAATACCCAAAGAAGCAGAAAACTTAAAAGCAACATTTATAATTGTTGAAGATACATATAAAGCTCTATACAATCTTGCAACTTTTTCTCGCAATAGATCATTAGCAAAAGTTATAGCAGTAACCGGAAGTGTTGGCAAAACTGGAACTAAAGAAATGTTAAAAACTGCTTTCAATAGCCAAGGAAAAACCTTCGCTAATAACGGTAATTTTAATAATCATATCGGATTACCACTATCACTTTGTAATCTTGAAAAAGATTGTGAGTTTGCAATATTTGAAATGGGCATGAATCATTTGCAAGAAATTGAACCATTATCTAAACTTGCAAAACCTCATGTTGCAATAATAACAAATGTCGGTCCAGTTCATATTGAATTCTTTAAAAATGAAGAGGAGATTGCCCTAGCAAAATCCGAAATATTTGCTGGTCTTGATAAAAATGGCTATGCATTAATTAATAATGATAACGCTCATTTTAGCTTTTTATATAATCGTGCAAAAGCAATTGGAATTGAAGATAAAAATATAATTAGTTTTGGCAAAGTTAAAAAATCAAAATATCAAATAGTTGATTATAAAATAAAAGAATTTGATTTAACCGAAATTAATATTGAATTAAACTCATCAAAAAACATTTCTTATAATATTTCTTCAACAAATGTAGCTACTATTTTTAATTCAATTATAATTGCTTCATGCCTTGATTTAATTGGTAAAAATTTAATTTTAGGATTAAATTCTTTAAAAAATTATACCAATACATCGGGACGTGGAAAAATTAATAAAGCCAAAATAAATAATAAAAACATAACTTTAATTGACGACACCTACAACGCTAGTGTTCTTTCTATGAGATCTGGCATTGAAAATGCTAGTAACTTAAAAAAAATTTTAAACAAGAAAAGAGTTGTTTGTGCTCTTGGGGATATGCTTGAACTAGGAACAAAATCAAACGAACTTCATGGTAAAGTAATGGATTATATCAAAGAATATAAAATTGACTTTGCTATTTTAGTAGGAAAAAGAATGGAAGAAGTAAGTAAAAAGCTAGAAAAAAACTCTTATGTAACATTTCCTGATTCATCTACCGCAAGCCAAGAAATAGAAAGTTTTTTAAATGATGATGATATATTATATTTAAAAGGCTCTCGCGGAACAAGAATGGAAAAAATTATCGAAAAATTAACCAACAACATCAGTGCTCACTAATATTTTTTTACAAAATTTATGGCTTAAAGCCATTGTTTGTTTCTTATTTTCATTTTTAATAAGTTTTTTTTCTATAAAAAAATATATTAAATTTATTCAAGAAAAAAGTAAATTCTTTCAGCCAATTAGAGAAGACGGGCCACAATCTCACATTAAAAATAAAAAAAATACTCCAACAATGGGTGGAATTTTTATTATTTTACCAACAATCCTTACCACCATATTATTTATAGACATCTATAACAGATATATTTTGGTCTGCTTAGTAATTATGACAACCTTTGCTATTATTGGTTTAGTTGATGATTTACTCAAGGTAGTTTATAAAAATCCAAAAGGATTTAAAGGTAGCTTTAAAATAGTAATTCAATTTTTTACAATATGTTTAAGCTTTCTATGGCTTGGAATCATTGATCCCATTCATCTTGAAAACAAAATATTTATACCAATTAATGGTGGGCATTATCTTGCTCTAGGGATCATTTTTTATATATTATTTGTTAACTTTGTGATTGTTGGAACATCAAATGCAGTAAATTTAACCGATGGTCTAGATGGTTTGGTATCTGTGCCAGCAATAATAAACCTCATTTGTTTGATATTTTTAATTTATTGCTCATCGAACATTGATTTTGCTAATAAATTTAAAGTTCCTTATATTAAATTTACTGGTGAATTGATTTTTTTATGTTTAGCGATGATGGCATCAATTATGGCTTTTTTAATATTTAATAAAAAACCTGCAAAAATTTTTATGGGTGATGTTGGTAGTCTAGGAGTTGGCTCACTTCTTGGTCTTATAGCAATAATAATAAAACAAGAAATAATTTTCTTTATTATATCACTATTATTTGTTTTAGAAGCAATATCGGTAATATTGCAGGTCTCATCTTATAAGATTCGTAAAAAAAGAATATTTTTAATGGCCCCATTGCACCATCACTTTGAAAAAAAGGGCTGGCCAGAAAGTAAGGTGGTAAAAAGTTTTTGGATTTTTTCTTTTTCTTCTGCGGTTTTAGCTATGATTCTACTGGTATCAATTTAAATTATTATTAATATGTCATATTATATCTTGATTTAAAGATATGGCTTGGTACCATATAATATAACATTTTAACTCTGAAATAAGCCAATTTTTTTACGTTTTATAAACAAAAAACTCAATGAAAATAAAACCTAGAGTTTATATCTACGATTCTACGCTTCGAGATGGAGCGCAAACAAGTACTGTAAACTTCTCTGCCCAAAACAAAATAGAAATTGCTAAAAAATTAGATGAGCTAGAAATTGATTATATAGAAGGAGGTTGGCCTGGTGCAAATCCAACCGATGATGAATTCTTTTCTAACTTACCTAAATTAAAAAAAT
>CAMASZ010000099.1 GCA_945861125.1 Rickettsia typhi
AAAGGGTGTTAACAAACTTAAGGGTGCAGAAGTTATGGCTACAGATTTAAGAGCATCAGTTTCTTTGGTAATAGCGGGTTTAGTTGCTGATGGGCAAACAATAGTTAATAGATTATATCATCTAGAAAGGGGTTATGAAAGGTTGGTAGAAAAGCTTGTCAATTGTGGTGCCGATATAAAGGTTCTTTATTAATTCAATATATAATTTAAATGCTTTCTTTAATCACAAAAAAAATTTTTGGTTCAGTTAATGAACGTTTTATTAAATCATTAAGTGTTGATATTGAAAAAATTAATCAATTTGAATCAAAGATATCTATTCTTACAGATCAAGATTTGCGAGCAAAAACTGAAGAATTTAAAAATCGTATCAAAAATAAAGAAACTTTAGATTCAATTTTACATGAAGCATTTGCAGTAGTGCGTGAAGCTTCAAAAAGAGTTTTAAATATGCGACATTTTGATGTTCAATTAATAGGTGGTATTATTTTGCACCAAGGTAAAATTGCTGAAATGAGAACTGGAGAAGGTAAAACTCTGGTAGCAACACTGCCTTGTTACTTAAATGCTTTAAGTGAAGAGGGTGTCCATGTTGTTACGGTAAATGATTATCTAGCTAAGCGAGATTCTGATTGGATGGGAAAGATTCATCAATTTCTTGGTTTAACTGTTGGTTGTATAACAAATGAAATGGATGATGAGGAGCGTAAAAAAGCCTATGATTGTGACATTACATATGCCACTAATAATGAATTAGGTTTTGATTTTTTGCGCGATAACATGAAATACTCTTTAGATGAAATTGTACAAAGAAAAAATAAAAATTTTGCAATCATAGATGAAGTTGACTCAATTCTTATAGATGAAGCAAGAACGCCACTAATAATTTCTGGAAGTACTAATGATAACTCTAAATTGTATGAGCAAATAAATAATGTAATAGTAAAACTAAAAGATGATGATTATCAAATTGAAGAGAAAGAGCGTGGAGTTTTTTTAACTGATATTGGAATTGAAAGTATAGAAAGGATTTTAAAAAACCAAAACCTTATTAAAAATAATTCTTCATTATATGAAGCAGAAAATATTTCGTTAGTACATCATATAAATCAGGCATTAAAAGCGCATAAATTATTTAAAAATGAAATTGATTATATTGTTAAAGATGGTGCCATAGTTATAATTGATGAGTTTACTGGAAGAATGCAGGAAGGAAGACGATTTTCTGAAGGTTTACATCAAGCTCTTGAAGCAAAAGAGAGTCTTAAAATCCGTAATGAGAATCAAACTCTCGCTTCAATAACATTTCAAAACTATTTTAGATTATATAAAAAGCTATCAGGCATGACAGGAACTGCAATTAATGAGGCGGTTGAATTTGAAGAAATATATGGTTTAAGAGTAATTGAAATACCAACCAATAAAAAAGTAACCAGAAAGGACGAAGATGATGAGATTTATAAAAATGAAAAAGGAAAATATGAGGCAATAATTAAATCTATAAAAGAGGCTCATGCAAAAAAACAACCAATTCTTCTAGGTACTGTAAGCATTGAAAAGTCAGAATATCTTTCTAAATTATTAAAAAGTCATAAACTACCACATCAAGTATTAAATGCTAAATACCACGACAAAGAAGCTGAAATAATTGCTCAGGCAGGTGTTCCAAGTGCAATCACTATTGCAACCAATATGGCTGGAAGAGGAACTGATATTATGTTGGGCGGTAATCCTGAAATGTTAATTGCTGATGAGGTTGATGCAAAAAAAATTAATCAAATAAAATTAAAGGTTGAAGAAGATAAGAAAATAGTTATTGAAGCTGGAGGGCTTTATGTTTTAGGTACAGAACGTCACGAAAGTAGAAGAATTGACAATCAATTGCGCGGTAGATCTGGTCGTCAGGGTGACCCTGGAAAATCAAAATTTTTTCTATCTTTAGAAGATGATTTAATGCGAATTTTTGGTTCAGATAAACTGCAATCAATTTTAACTAAATTTGGCTTAAAGGATGATGAAGCGATTTTTCATCCACTTATAACTAAGAGTTTAGAGGGTGCACAAAGAAAAGTTGAAAGTCGTAATTATGAAATTAGAAAAAATTTATTAAAATATGATGATATAATTAATCAGCAAAGAAAAAATATTTTTAATTTACGTAGCGAAATAATTAATGACAATAATATTCAAGGAAAAGTTAAAAATTATATAACTCAAATCAATCAAGATTTAGTATCAGATTGTATTCCAAAAAATTCTTATCACGAACAATGGGAAATTGATTTATTAGAAAAAGAAATTTTCAGGATCTATGGTTTAAAAATTGATCTAAAAGAATTTATCAAACAAGATGGTGTTAGTGATAAAGAAGTACTAGATATGATTGAATCTTATTCATCAAATGTTTTATTAGAAAAAGAAAATTTATATAGTGCAAATATTTTCCATCAAATTCAAAAACAAATTTTTTTAATCACAATAGATTCTGAATGGAAAGATCACCTATTGTCGCTAGATAAATTAAGACATGGAATTAATCTTAGAGCCTATGCTCAAAAAGATCCTTTAATTGAATATAAGAAAGATGCTTTTAATTTATATGAAGAAATGATACTTAGAATTGAAGAGCAGGTTGTTTCAAGAATTGCTCATGTTCAGGTAAATGTTCAGCAAGATAATGATAATATCGATATATTTTCTAATTTACCAAAACAAAAAACTTTTGAAAGTAGAAATGATCCGGTTTTATCAATTAATCATGACCAAAAGTTATCTTCAAATCAAGCTATAACAAAAATCAAAAAAAAAGTAAATCCTCAAGAGCGTGATCCTAGAAATCAAGATAGTTGGGGTGAGGTTAGTCGCAATGAACCTTGTCCTTGCAAGAGTGGCAAAAAATATAAAAATTGCCATGGGGTAAATAATTAATTATGATTTGGTATCTAATTTTTTTCTTTGCAACATTTATATTTGCTTCAATCATAATTTTAAAAAATTTATGGCAAAAAAATAGAGCTACTATAATTCAAAATTTTCAACTCGAAAAAGATCTAGCAATTTATAAGGAAAGAAACGGCAATTACGAATTATTAGTCAAAGAAAAATCTCAGCAGATTAATGAAATTTCTATAAAAGAACTAAATCTTGAAAAAGAAAATTTATCTTTAAAGCGTGATTTGAATGAATCAAATATCGAAAAAAATAATTTAAAAAATAGTTCTGATGATCTAAAAAAAACCAATATTAATCAACAAAATTACATAAATGATCTTCATCGTAAAATTCAGCAACTTGAACAAAATAACGGTCAAATCAGTTTCGAAAATAATAATTTAAAAGAAAATCTTAAAAATTTGCGAGAAGAAATATTGCAAAATCAAGATACACTTAAAAAAAATTCATTAGAACAATTTGAAAATTTAGCTAATAAAATTCTAGAAGAAAAATCAAAAAAATTTGTTGAATTCAATTTTAATAATATTCAGTCAATACTTAATCCGCTTGGTCAAGATATTGAGGCATTCAAAAAACAAATAAATGAATTGTACAGCAAAGAGTCTAAAGAAAGATTTGGATTGGAAAAAATTATTAAAGAATTTCAAGAAAATTCAAATAAAGTAAGCAAGCAAGCCAATGATCTTGTAAATGCTTTAAAAGGAAGCTCTAAAAAACAAGGTAATTGGGGTGAAATGATACTTGAAAAAATTTTGCAAGATTCTGGTTTGATAAAAAATATTCATTATTTTCGTGAAAAAACCATTAACAATGAGGAAGGAAAAAATCTTCGTCCTGACTTTCAAATACTATTACCAGATCAAAGAATAATAATTATTGATTCAAAAGTTTCCTTGATCGCATATGATAAATATTGTTCTTCTGATCATGATAATAATAGTTTATTTATTGATGAGCATCTAAAATCAATTTACAATCACATTGATAATTTATCACAAAAAAAATATGATGATCTAGATCAATCTCTAGATTTTACAATGATGTTTTTTCCCGTTGAGCCAGCTTATCTTGTTGCCATTGAAAATGATTCGCAATTATGGTCCTATGCTTATCAAAAACGCATTCTGTTAATTAGTCCAACTAATTTGATTGCTTGTTTAAAATTAATTAATGATTTATGGAAAAGAGAAATTCAAAGTCGCAATGCCCAAACAATAGTTGATCGTGCTGAAAAGCTTTATGAAAAATTAGTTAATTTTACAAATAATTTTGAAAAAGTTGGAGAGCAAATTAATGTTTTGCAAGATACTTTTTATAAAGCTCAAGACCAATTTATCAAAGGTAAAGGAAATATTATTTCGCAAACTCTAAAACTAAAAGATCTTGGCTTGAAATCAGAAAAAATAGTTCCCAAAAAACTTTTAGATCAATCTGATATTGATTTAATGGCAGAAGTTAAAGATGAAGAAAATTAAGATTTTGTTTGGAACTTAAAAATAAATTTTCCCTCTCCCCATCTCCAACTTTTCCAACTTTGCAACACTAGGAAATTAGTTTTTTTTAAAATCCTTTTTTAATGTCATTTTTTTAAAAACTAATTAGCTTTCAAAAAAAAACATTCACCTCTAAAAAATCAGTAATCATTTCCAAATAATACCATTTCCACTTAATAAATGATAAATTAAGCAAGATATTTTTGAGATAAAAATCTTTAAAAATGAAGCTGTATATCCATACAGCCGAGGCTTTTTGAAGATTTTTTTACCAAAAATATGAAGTTAGAATTTGAATATCCTATTGAATATTTAAAGATGGGATTTGGTATTATATTTTTGTTAGTAAAAACATCACAATCAAAAAACCAAAAATCAGATGATAAATTTCAATATAAAATCAAATTCACAAATATACCCAGTTGATGTACAAGTG
>CAMASZ010000100.1 GCA_945861125.1 Rickettsia typhi
AAATTTGTTAAATTTAAAAAATAAACAAGAGCGCAACTATAATCAGTTTCGAATTGCTAATAAAACTTCATGGCTTTATGACAATATCAATATTAATGCTGGAATTTACGCTGTTTTAAAAGATCTTGATCATCCAATTTTTCAAGTAATCAAACAAAAAACTACAAATTACGGTTTTTTTAGTGATGCTACAATCAAAAATAATATTTTAGGTTATAATAGCGAAACTCTGATTGGAGCAAATTTAATTCAAGGAAATACCGACTCAAAGAGATATGTTAATATTAATGGTAGAGCTGGTCAATTAACTGTTGACGCTGATGAAAAATCACAAAACAACATTTTCTACATTCAAAACAATTTTTATGTTGATAAAAAATTAACCTTAGTTTCTGGTTCACAATTTATTTATTCTAAGCGAGATTATCATGATTATTTTTTAAAAGATGGTGATCAAAGTGGAGTAAAAAAATATTATGGAATAAGCCCTAAAATAGGAGCTATTTATCATATTAAAAAAGATTATCAATTGTACACTAATTTAAGTGGTGCATACGAACCGCCAACATTTAATGAATTAAGGCAAACCACAGCTAATTTAAATGTCAGGGGTTTAGATAATATTTCTGCTCAAAAATCTTATACTTTAGAAATTGGTACTCGTCAAAAAAATATTAATTTTAATTGGGATTTTTCTGTTTACAGATCGCATCTTCGTGATGAATTAATTTTATATACAATAGCGCCAAATATCACTCAAGCAATTAATTCTAAAAAAACAATTCATCAAGGAGTTGAGTTTAGTTTTGATAGTGATATTTTATCTAATGTGTTTTTTAAAGACATGGCAAACAAAATTGTTTTGCGAAATTCTTATACATTTAATGATTTTAGATTTAATAATGATCGAATATATGGTAATAATAAAATTCCAGGGGCACCTCAGCATTATATTCGCTTAGAAATTAAATATGAAAATTTAGTTGGCCTTTATTTTGTGCCAAACTTTGAAATTGTTCCAAATGGCTTCTTTATTGATAGTAAAAATACTATTAGAAGTCCAAATTACTGGGTTTTTAATTTAAATACTGGATATGAAATTAATAAAAACACTTTGGTATACTTAGATGGAAGAAATTTACTGAATAAAAAATATTCTCCTACTGCGGATGTTTTGTCGCAATCTGTTAATAACGATCCTGCGGTTTATTATCCTGCTAATTCACGATCATTTTTTGTAGGACTTAAATATAAATGGTAGTTTTAGAAATTGATTTTAAATTTATACCAAATCATATCTTTAAATCAAATTACAACAAAATATTATTTTACTAGTCGTGCTAAAGCAACGACATGATTTTATCAGTCGTGCTAAAGCAACGACAACGAGCGAAGAGCGCCAATGCGAGCGACACGATTTTTAGATAAAAATAAAGATGGGATTTGGTATTGCGCAATTTCCAAAGTTCTTTAATATAATTAAAGTGTGAAATGGTATGAGTCAATATTCTATTTACCAGCGTAAAATTATTGATCCCCAAGTTAATCCGCCTCCAAGAGCTTCCAGAACTATTAAATCATTGTTATTAATTTTATTTTTTTCAATGGCATAGTTTATTGCCAAAGGAATTGATGCTGCGGAAGTATTAGCATGATCTTGAACGGTCATTACAATTTTATTTTCAGGTAGCGCAAGTTTTTTAGCTACAGCATTTAAAATTCTAGAATTTGCTTGATGAGGAATTAATAAATCAATATCATTAATTTTTAAGTTTAAATTATTAAGACCAGATAAAACTGCTTGCGACATTTTTTCCACAGCAAATTTAAAAACCTCTTTTCCTTGCATTTCAATGAAGCCGGACTTTTGATTGGTAGAAATGCCACCATTAGTTTTTAAAATATTTACAAGATTACCATCGGAATAAAGATTGGTTGATAATATACCTTCATTTTTATTATTAGTTGAATTTAATATTACCGCTCCAGCGCCATCACCAAATAGTACGCAAGTATTTCTATCTTTCCAATCAACAATTCTTGATAATGTTTCAGAGCCCACTACTAAGGCATTTTTAACTTGATTTGATTTTATGAAATTATTTGCTACATTTAAAGCGTAGACAAATCCTGAGCAAACCGCTTGAATATCAAAAGCAAAAGCATTTATAGCATTTATTTTTGATTGAAGTATTGTTGCTGTTGAAGGAAAAGTTAGGTCTGGGGTTGTGGTGGCAACAATAATCATTTCAATTTGTTCTGCTTTGAGTTGTGCATTTTTAAGAGCTTCTTTACAGGCTTGCACCGCAAGATCAGAAGTCATTTCTTTTTCATCAGCAATATGTCTTTTTACTATACCAGTGCGTTCAAATATCCATTCATGACTGGTGTCAACTATTTTTTCTAAATCATGGTTAGATAAAATTTTTTTTGGTAAGTATTTACCACTAGCTATTATTTTTGAATTATTCATTGGATTTATCTTCGCTTTGATCTATTGACTTTTCAATATTTGATTGATCTATTGAACTTGCAACTAAATTAATTTGAGCAGTAATTTTTTCGTTTATTTTATTTTCCACAAGTGAAATTGATACTTTGATTGCATTAGCAAATCCAATTGAATCTGTGCTACCATGGCTTTTGACAACAACGCCATTTAAGCCAACTAACATCGCGCCATTGTGCATTTTTGGATCAACTTTTTTGGTTGATCTTTTGATGGCTATTGCCGCAAACAAGTAGCCTATTTTTGCCCAAATTGATGAATTAAAAGCTTCTTTAATAAGAGAAGCAATAAGCTTAGATGTTCCTTCTATTGATTTTAAAGTAATATTGCCAGTGAAACCGTCGGTAACAACAACATCAACAGTTCCTTTGGTAATATCATCTCCTTCAACATAGCCGTAAAATTGATCCTTAATACAGCTATTTTTGAGCATATCAGCAACCTTTTTCACTTCTTCGTGACCCTTTAATTCTTCTGAACCAACGTTTAAAACTCCAATTTTAGGATTTTTTATATTAAGAACAGAGTGAGCAAAAGCACTTCCCATTATGGCAAATTGGAATAAAACCTCTGCTTTACAGTCAATGTTTGCCCCCATATCAAGTAAAACCGTAGCCTTATTCTTTTTATTTGGAATTGATGTTACTATTGCAGGACGATCAATTGAAGGTAGAGGTCTTAAAACAATTTTTGCAATTGCCATTAATGCTCCAGTGTTACCGGCTGAAATCATAACATCAGCCTTATTTTCTTTAACAGCATTTACAGCAAGTCTCATACTTGAATTTGGAAACCTTCGAAGAGCATTCGATGGTTTTTCATCAGCCGATATAAATTCATCAGTATGAATTAATTGGTATCTACCTTTTAAATATCTGCAGTGATTAATGATTGGAGATATTTTTTTAGTGTCGCCAAAAAAAAGGAAGTCAATGTTAAAGTTTTTTTCGGCAATTTGATCAGCTCCCTCAATTACTATTTGAGGAGCTTTATCTCCGCCCATACAATCAAGTGCTATGACAATTTTTTTTGACACTTTATAAGATTCTGTTTTTTACGAAGCCTTCTTTTTTTTAGGGCTAATTATTTTTCTTCCTTTGTAAGTTCCATCGGCAGAAATATGATGGGAAAGTTTATAATTTCCACTTTCATCAGTAGAAACATTTGGAAAATTAGCTTCAAAAGAACCATTACTGCCTCTTCTCATGCCACTTCTTGAAATAGATTTTTTTTTCTTAGGAACTGCCATATTAGTTTTATATTTAAGTTTTTATAATTTCTTACTAAAAAAGTTTTGGCTATTTTTTAACAAAGTTAGATAATATTACAAACCTTTAGTAAAAAAGAAATGCTTGATTTAGAAATGGAATTCTTCAAGAACTATATTTTATTAATTTAATATTGCATTTCAACTAACTTTTTATATATCAAAACTACTTATAAATCTACAAAATTTTTAAAATACAGTTTATTTTTGGTATATTATTTTTATATGGCCATGCTTGAAATAAAGCTATACCATTTCCTATTTTAAATTATATTGAAGAATTTTATAAACATTTTCTTTAAAATTTTTGCTAAAAAAGCTAGAAGGCTTTATTTTATAAGGTCCTTATGTTGTATGGATATATAGCATTTCATTTTAACTTTTTATCTAAAAAATCGTGTCGCTCGCTTTAGCGCGACTGAATAAAAAGTGTCGCTCGCTTTAGCGCGACTGAATAAAAAGTGTCGCTAGCTTTAGCGCGACGACTGGCAAAATTATCTGGCAAAAATTATTTTGTTATAATTTTATTTAAAGATGGTATTTGGTATTAATCCAAAAATTTTTTAAAAATAATGAGAAAACTAATTATATTTATTTTTTTTAATCTTTTTCTTATTTCTTGCGCAACAACTAATCAAAAGCACGGTTTTATGTTTGAGATGTCTGATTATAACTTAATTCAAGATGGCGTTTCTTCAAAAGAAAAAGTTTTTAAAATTATGGGACTGCCAACATTTACAATTGAAGATTATGGTTTAGAGTCTTGGATTTATTATTCTGAAGAGGTAGAAGATTTTTTATTTTTTAAACCAAAAACTCTTTCAAGAAAAATTCTAATAGTTGAATATGATGATGATAATATTGTCAAATCAATAAAAAATCTTAGTCTAGCTGATGAAGATAGATCAATTAGTTTTTACAAAGGATACACTGGTGTTGAGAGTCATAAAATTAACCCAATTTTTGCTTTATTTGCAAATGTTGGCAGAATATCTCCGCAGTAATTTATAAAATTTAAGTTTTGCTAATTTTAATAATATTTTTTAATAAAATCTTG
>CAMASZ010000101.1 GCA_945861125.1 Rickettsia typhi
AATAAAAGAAATAACAGAGTCAATTAATAGTGAATCATTTTTTTTTATTATTAAATCAACAATAAAAAAAGCAATCAGATATGACAATATTCCCCACCACCAAATCATGTTTTTCATTGATTCTTGACCTTTGCTGGCAGTAATAAATGAATTATAAATTTTTTCTAAAAATAATTTCATAGTTAAAATTTTAAAATTTATTTTTTTTCATCTTTAGAAATATGATATTTCGTTCCCTCCCATGGCATTTCAAAATCAAAATTTCTAAATTCTTGCATTAACTTTACTGGTTCATAAATAACTTTTTTTTCATTTTCATCATAACGAACTTCTTTGTAACCCGTGAGAGGAAAATCTTTGCGCAATGGATAACCTTCAAAATCATAGTCGGTTAGAATTCTCCGCATATCTTGATGACCTTCAAATTCAATACCATACATATCAAAAACTTCTCTTTCATACCAACCTGCAGAACTAAATATTGTTGAAGAAGTTGTAACTTTTTCTTGATCATTTAAAGCTACTTTGACTGTAATTCTATTATTTAATTTATAACTCAATAAATTGTAAATAACTTCAAAGCGAGGAGATCTTATTTGAAGCATATCAGCTCCAAAAATATCTAATAGAGTTTTAAAGGATAAATTGGTATCGTCTCGCAAGAAAGTTAATAAGGATAATAAATATTTTCTATCAACATAAATTATAAGATTATCAAATTGAATATTTTCAGATATTTCTGCATTTTCGAAATTTCTTTTAATATAACTTGCTTGCTGTTGTAGGTTTTTAAACATTTTAATTATCTTTTAAAATTTTTATTACGCTTAATTTTCTTTTGCAGTAGAAGAACTCCGTATAAAAGAGCTTCAGCACTAGGCGGACAACCGGGAACATATACATCAACAGGAACAATTCGATCACAACCCCTAACTACAGAATATGAATAGTGATAATAGCCACCGCCATTTGCACAACTTCCCATTGATATAACGTATCTAGGCTCTGCCATTTGATCATAAACTTTTCTTAATGCTGGAGCCATTTTGTTGGTAAGAGTACCAGCTACAATCATAACATCAGATTGACGAGGAGAGGGACGAAAAACCATTCCAAATCTATCAAGGTCATATCTACTGGCAGCAGTTTGCATCATTTCAACCGCACAGCAAGCTAGACCAAAGGTCATTGGCCATAGTGATCCAGTTCTTGCCCAGTTTATTAAATCGTCTAATTTAGCAGTTACAAAACCGCGATTATCAATTTCGCTAGCAAAGTTATTGAGTAGTAGGTCTTGATTTAAAGGACTTATGTTATTATTCATATTTTGTAAATTATTATTTCCATTCTAAAGCGCCACGTTTCCATTCATATATAAAGCCAATGGTTAGAACGGTTAAAAATACCATCATTGACCAAAATCCCAACATACCGATTTTTGGTAATACCACTGCCCAAGGAAAAAGAAAGGAGATTTCTAAATCAAAGATAATAAATAATATTGCTACTAGATAAAATCTAATATTAAATTCATTACGAACACTACCTTCACCCTCAAAACCACACTCATAAGGTGAGGTTTTTTCTTTATCAGGTCGCATTTTATTTATTAAAAATGGAATAATTATTATAACGCAAGAAAGACCTATAGCAATAATTAAAAAAATTAATATGGGAAAATATTGCGAAGAAATATATTTAGGATCAGATATTGATATTACTGGCTTTGCAATATTTTCAATATTAGTGATATCTGTATTCATAAGTCGCTTGAGTATATATAAATAAAAAACTAAAATTATTTCCAAGTTAACAATTATTTACTTGCTTGCACAAAAAAGCAAAATAATTTTTTAATAATTTACATCATTTCCTATAAATAGAGAAAGGGTTAAAATTTTATACAAATTTTAAAGATCTTAGTTATATTAATCACATAAACATAATTTTTCATTAATTTTTTACTTAAACAAATTATGAACACAAATACATATACAGCAATTATAACTCCATTTAAAAATAATAAGATTGATAAAAATGCTTTAGAAAAAATAATTGAAATGCAATATAATGGCGGTGTTGATGGTATAGTTCCTTGTGGCACAACTGGCGAGTCCCCTACCCTATCTTACGATGAACATAATCAAGTTATTGAAATTTGCACAAAAATAGCCAAGAAAAATCTTAAAGTAATTGCTGGCACTGGATCAAATTCAACCGAAGAGGCAATTATAATGACAAAACATGCTAAAAAAGCTGGCGCTGATTCTTGCTTAATAGTAACCCCTTACTACAACAAACCGAATCAAGAAGGAATTTATCAACATTTCAAAGAATTAAATAAATGCAATATTCCACTGATATTATACAATATTCCCGGTAGATCAGTGATAAATATAACCGATGAAACAATTGCTAAAATTGCAAAACTTGAAAATGTTATTGGCATCAAAGATGCCACTGGAGACCTTGCTAGAATTGCTTCTCTAAGACTTTTAATTAAAAAAAATTTTCTTTATTTATCTGGAGAAGATTCCACCGCAGTAGGCTTTAATGCTATGGGTGGAAATGGCATTATTTCAGTAACTGCCAATATTGTTCCTAAAATGATTAGTGATCTACAAAAAGCTACCATGTCTGGTAATTATAAAATTGCATTACAGATTCAAGACAATCTTACTAACTTACATATGGCAATGTTTTGTGAAACTAATCCTATTCCAGTTAAATACGCTATGAGTTTATTAAAAATTTGCTCAAATGAAATAAGACTTCCGCTATGTCAACCATCAGAAAGCTCACAAATAAGAATTAGAAATGAATTAAAAAAACTTAAGATAATATCTTAGAAAAATCGATTCTCATCTTTAAATGTTTAACAATATATTAAGAAGAAATAGCTTTACTAATAGTATTTTCAAGCTTCAATAAAGAATTGGATAAATTTTTTATTCCTTTCATCTCGGCAAATTCACGAAGATTAAAATCTTTCTTTTTAAATAAACCAATAGATTTTTTTATAGCGCAAATTCCATAAGCATTGAAGCTAAAACTATCAGGAAAATTAAATTTAAATTCGGATAAATTAGAATTGTTGTACTCATTAATTTTTAACTCCAACTCATTACTCATTTTTTTTAATTCTGTTGGATTGAATAATTTGTCTCTGAAGGTAATAAAGTTTTTCAAAAAAGTAACTGCTTGATCACAATTATTTTCCTGAGCTTCTTGTAAAGCATTATCAATATTGTTGGCGCCATACCCGATAAGTAATTCCATCATTTTAATATTATCAGCCTTTGAAGCCATTTCTAAAGAATCACAATCGGCACCATTTTTTTTATTGATATCAACATGATTATCTAAAAGAATTTTAACTAAATTATCAAAATTGCCTACAACAGCATAATGAAGCGGAGTAATATTTTGATTTTCATCGTTAGTTATTTCATTCTTATTAACTTTTAGATCTAGTAAATATTTAACAACATTTTCTCTACCAAATTCACAAGCAACATGTAGAGGCGTTAATCCGAAAGATGTTTTTACTTCTTTATTGACTCCAGCTTTTATTAATTCTTCAACAATTTCTTTTGAGCCAGATCTTGATGCGAAATGTATTGGAGTCCATTTTCTGGTGGTAATTGAAGAAGATAAATTAATGTCGGCTCCAAGAGATAATAATAATTTTACCATTTCAAATCTTCCACCAATACAAGCATTATGTAAGCAAGTAAAAGAATTTATATCTCCAATATCAACCCAGTCTCTATCTTCGTTGGCAAAAATAGAAATTATATTTTTAAAAGATTCTTCACTGTCGAATTTTACTAAAACATGAATAATAGAAATTTTAAGCTCAGAAAAAGTAAAGTTTTTTATATAGTCTTGTAATTTATCATTAGAACCTTGATTTTTAATGATTTCGTCTAGTAAAATTTTAATATTTTTTCTCAATTCTAAAACTTCAGACTCAGGAATTTCTTTGAAATTAGCTTTATAATATTGTGAATATTTTTTTGACAAAAGATCAGTAATTTCTTTCATGTTTTTTATTTATAATATTTTGGTATAGAGAATTTTTAGGCAATTATTTTTTTTGCGACACAGTGTATAATGATATACATGAGGAGCAAAAAAAATAATTAACGACAAAATTCAAAGCAGAAGCAGAATTTTAACTATAGACCCCTACTACGCTGTCTGTTGTTTATTCTATCCTTAGCCTCAACCATACTAACCCAAAAACCTTTATTACCCCTTTTATTCAAAACTTGTGCAGATTGAATAAGATATGTTAGTTTTTCACCTAAAATTAAAGAAGTCCAGAATCCTATTGGTTTTACTATATCTACTATGTCAACTTGACTCATTTTTTCTTTATCGAGTCTTTGCTCTTCTGACTCAATTATTTCATAACTACCATCTTCAAAGGAAGTGGATTCTTTTTGTTTTCTTATTTCTTCTTTTTTAACTGAGTTAGCTTTGGGAATTTGATTTTTAAATAAAAATAACTCTTCCTCTTCTTTTAAATATTTTTTTGAAGGAAGAATTATGTTTTTAGTAGCATTTTTTATTGACTTATACTTTTTATAAGCACGATCGAGAATAAAAGAAAAAACAGCTCTTGTAGCAATTATTAGAAAAAATATTATAAAAAAAACTAGGACGGAGAATATTAATATATCTTTTAAGCTAGCACCCATTATTGTTTACAAATATTTTTTAGCCTTTTATAACTTTCATTAAAACCAATGAGAGAGTATGTATCAACTGAGTTTTTGCCA
>CAMASZ010000102.1 GCA_945861125.1 Rickettsia typhi
TAGGGCAACGACACGATTTTTGAGATAAAAATCTTTAAAAAATGAAGCTGTATATCCATACAGCTGAGGCTTTTTGAAGATTTTTTTACCAAAAATATGAAGTTAGAATTTGAATATCCTATTGAATATTTAAAGATGGGATTTGGTATGATACCAATTCCAGTTAAAACTAAATTAAACGAAGTATTTGCTAACTTACTAACTTGAGCAAAATTCTATATTATTATTCTAGTCGCGCTTACGCGACGACATGATTTATTCTAGTCGCGCTTACGCGACGACATGACCCCTAATTAAAAAGATTAAACTTGGTTTATAGTTTTTAGATGAAATTGGTATAAGAATTTTGATAACCAACAAATATAAAATTATCATTGATTTACTACTTGCAATAATACAAATAGTAAATCAAATACTATGTTAGTAAAAATTGTAATCTTGAAGAGTTATTGAGATTATATTTTATTAAATAAAATCAATATTAGTTTATAATTTATTTTATGAATGGAAGAAAAATTGGAAGCTCATTAAACAAAGAAAGATTCGGCAGAATTATTAAGAAAGCCAATAAAAATAATCAAAATAATTCTGAAAATAAAGTAATCAAAAAAATTAATCTTTCAAAAATTGTAAGTGCCGATAAAAAATATAAATATTTTACATCAATTGCCTTTGTCTCTTCGGTAGTTTTGTTATTATTTTGTTTTTGTTACATCAGATATTTTAAGCTGATTGAAAGACTAAAATCCGAAATCAAAATTGCTTCCTATCAAGTTGAAACAGTGTTCGTTGACTTTCTTGAAGTTTCAGAAATGCTCCTTTCTCATATTGGCAATAAGATAATATTAAACCACGATCAACCATCATTTAATTCAAATATTGTTGGCGCTCTTTCAACTTATAGCTACAGCTCTAAAGAAGATGAGGTTGTAAAAAAGTTTTTATCTAGTGGAATGTTTCATTGGGTTGATAGTGACAAACTATTAATCGCAAGTAGTTTTGGAATGGTTTCTAAACCAATCGATTTATCATCGAGAGATTATCTGGAAAAAACATATCAAAACCCTCAAAAAGTTTATATTGGATCGCCGATTATCGGAGCAGTTAGCGGATACAATGTTTTACCAACTGCCTATGGAGTTGTTAATAATAATGGCAAGTTCTTGGGAACCCTAGTTTTGAGTGTTAAGATGGAAGATTTGCTAAATAAATTTAGAAATTTAAATCAACGTGGTTTTGAATTTGCAATTCTTGATAATGACAATAAATTTTTAGTTGAATCTAAATCAAGCTTCTTTTCTGAAAACGAAAAAGTAAAAGACTTTATTTCTTCGCCACAAAATGCTTTTAATAAAGATGTTTTATCTAATTCTTCAATAGCAAAAGAAGATTTTGGACTAATAATTGAAAGAAGTATTGATTTTTTTCCTTACAAAATATTAGTAGTATTAAGCGAAGATTATATTGATCAAGAATTGAAAAATAGCTTTTTTATTGAGGTTATTGAATTTTTAATAATTACTTCGGTTTGTATTTTGTTTACCTTTTTGATAGTTAAAAAGCGCTTTATTAAATAGTTCTTACCAATTAAAGCAAAATATTTTTACCAATCGTGACTTTACGCGAATAAAAAGTTTCGTTCACTTTAGCAAGACTAAAAAATTTTAGAGATTTTTAGTCAAAAATAGCACTTAGGATTGGAAATTATAACAATACCATCTTTAAATCAATTATAACGAATAAGAAATTCTGTAAACAAAAATATCTTGATCACTTTTTGAATTCCCCTTAATACAGCTCTATATAAGATCTTCTTCTTAAATCAACAATATAACCCTTCCCCAAATTTTCTAGCTTATTATTAAATAAAACTTTTTTTGCATTAATATAGTTTTTATTATTAGTAATATTTTGTGAATATTTTATATCTTCTAATTTAAAAATGTGATAACCGTCTTTCAAAAGTAGCACTTCGGAGTAATCATTTTTATTTAACTTCGATATTGCATCATATATTTTTGAATCAATCTCATTTTGTGATACCCAGCCAATTTCTCCATTTCTTTCTAGGCTTGCACTTGAAGAAAACTGTTTTATTAATTCTTTAAAATCAGCACCATCTTTTAAATCTAAAAGCAATCTTTTTGCAAATTCAAATGAGTTTTGTGAATTTGGCAATACAATTTCATAAATCAAAAATTTTTTATTATCGTTAACTAGATGGTTCTGTTCAAAAAATTCTTGTAATTCGATTTCTGAAATAGTGATCTTTGGCTTTATTATTTCATTTACTATTTTTGACCAAATAATTTCTGACTCAATTTTTTTTAGAAATGATTGATGCAAATTTTGATTTTTCTTAAAAAATAGCTTTAATTCTTTAACGGTTTGTTTTCTTTGAAATGCAGTAATATCATATGCCACATCAACTTCTTCCTGAGTATAATCAATATTTAGTTTTTTTCCTTGTTGCCTAATCAACTCTTCCTCTATCATCTTTTCAATTATTTGTGAAATCACGATTTTTTTACTAAGATTTTTTAAATTATCTGAATTTGTCGATTTTAAAAAAAGTTCATATCTATCTTGAACTTCAATATTTGTAATTACTGTATTATTTATTCTCGCTGCAATATGATCTGAGGAAGCAAAACTACAATTACTAATGAAATTAATTATAAGTAAAAATGTGATGAAAAAGAGTTTTATCATAAATTCTAACACGATTTATATAATACCAATCATCATTTTAAATTATACTAAAGAATTTTATAAACATCTTCTTTAAAATTTTTGCTAAAAAATCTAAAAAGCCTCATGTTGTATGGGTATACAGCATTTCGTTTTTTAACTTTTTTATCTAAAAATTTTTGTGAGGAAAGTTTATTTTAAAATGATAATTGATATAATACCATTTCCAGTGTTAAATACTATATTTAAGTATTTGCAGATTAAGCTTCATCTTTTTGACTAAAAAAATGTCCTTGTTCAGGGCTACGACTCTTAAAAAATTTCGTTGCCTAGTGCCTACAGTAAAAATATTTTGCTTAATTTAGCGTTTAATTTTGGAAATGGCATAAAACATTTGAAGCTAACAAAACAAGGGTGAACTATAGTTATGCAAAATAAATGTCAAATTTAAAGCATATGAGGCTATATTAAAAAGACCCCTTCCCTTATCTTAAAATTTAAAAATATTATCCCTATAATAACAACTAATAACAACAGTTGAATTGATATATAATACCAAATCCAATCTTTAAATGTTTGTATAGAATACAAATTCTAACTTCATATTTTTTGCTAAAAATCTCTAAAAAAGCATCATTCGTATGGATATATGACTTCATTTTTTAAAGATTTTTATCTCAAAAATCGTGTCGTTGCCCTAGGGCACGACTGGCAAAAATCGTGTCGTTGCTTTAGTGCGACTAATAAAATATTTTGTTATAATTTTATTTAAAGGTTGGATTTGGTATAATTATGATTTTTCAGTGAAAACTCAAATTTTTTCAATTCAAACTTATTTGTTATTTTGCTTTATTTATTTTTAAGATAGAGTTATATATTGAGACTCCCCTGATAAGATCTATAGCCCTTGCCAATTGATAATCTTTTTCATACAACTCTAAATTTTCATCTTTAATTTTTTCTTTTTTAGATTCTTCAATGGCATTCTTTAATTCAGATTCAATATGACCTTTTAATTCTGATTCTGCTAAAACTTCATTTTTTTCTTGCTTTTCAATCTTAGCACTCTTTAGCTCTATGTCAGGCTCGATACCAGATGCTTGAATAGATTTACCACTTGGAGTATAGTATAGTGAAGTTGTTAACCTTAAAGCTCCGTTGTTATTTTCAAGAGGAATAACGGTTTGTACAGATCCTTTACCAAAAGATTTAGTTCCCATAATTATTGCTCGCTTATTATCCTGTAAAGCTCCAGCAACAATTTCAGAAGCGGAAGCTGAGCCATCATTTATTAAAATTATCAATGGCAATCCAGCTAATAATTCTTGATTATCACTATCATAGAACTCTTTCTTTTGATCATTTCTACCTTTTATAGAAACAATTAATTTATTCTGATCTAAAAATGCATCACTAATTTTAACAGCTTGGTCTAGTAAACCACCTGGATTGTTTCTGAGATCCAAAACAAGGCCTCTAAAATTATCTCCTATTTGAGATTTAAGTTTTTTTAATTCAGAATCAAGACCAGTATAAGCTTGCTCTGAAAAGGTATTGATTTTAACATAGGCAACATCCTTGAATCTTGCCGATCTAACCGCTCTTACTTTAATAATTTGACGATTGATTGTTTTTTCAATAGCCTGCTTTTCGTTTTTTCTTAGGATTGTAATTTTCACATTAGTTCCTGGCTTACCACGAAGCTTTTTGACCACCTCTTCAATTGAATTTCCAATAACTGATTTTCCATCAACTTTAATTATGTAGTCTCCAGATCTAACATCAGCTTTAAAAGCAGGAGTTTCTTCAATAGTAGATACTACTTTTACCACTGAATTTTCTAAAGTTATTTCAATTCCAAGACCACCGAACTCACCCTTGGTTTGCACGTTCATTTCTCGCAACGATTCTTCATTTAAGTATGAGGAATGTGGATCCAATGAAGATAATATTCCATTCGCAGCGGCTTCTGATAGCTGGGAGTCAGTTTTTTCTTCTACATAATCTTTTTTAACTCGAACAATTACATCTTCTATTAGATTTTTCTTATCAGAATAACTAATTTTCTTTTCATCT
>CAMASZ010000103.1 GCA_945861125.1 Rickettsia typhi
CGGTAATAGTCAAGCTCCTGGTGGATTATTTGGAGATGAAAGAGTTGCTGGAAAAATTCCTGGTGGTGGAATTTCTGGAAGTTCATATTATGACCGATGGATGCACACTTCAACACCATCAATATCAACAGGATCAAGTGGTGGTGGCAATCAAACCAATGGAACCAATGGAAATGTAATATTAAGATTAAGAAAATCTTCAAGCCCAACATCAACACAAATTTACAATTCTAGCACACCAATTGCAACTTCAGTTACAATATCTGACGCAACAGGAACTTCTCAAACAGAATATTTTCTTGAATATGAAATAAGTGGCGCTGGTGGTGGTGGAGGCGGTAATGATGGCGGAATCGGAGGAAGTGGAGCAAGTGGAGCAAAAATTACAGGCACTATTAAAAATATTAAATTAGGTGATATTATTAAAATTTATGTTGGTGGAGCGGGAGGAAGAGGTGTTGGTTGTAGCGCTAACTCAGGAAAAGGAATAGCGAGCACAGCTGCAGGAATTTTTTTAGGTGCTAATGGTGGTAATGCTGGACAATGGGGTTGCTCAGGAGGCGGAGGTGCTGGTGGAGGTGCTTCGGCAATATCTTTAGGAAATAGAACTTTAGTAATTGCTGGTGGTGGAGGTGGTGGAGGTGGTGGAGAATTATGTTGCTCCGCATATAGTGCCACTCCAAAAATTAGCTCTAGTGATCTTACTTATATACTTAAAGCAATGCCAATTGGTAACTATTTAGCAGCAAAGTTAGATTATACTTCCGCTTCCAGTGGAGGCTCTGGAATAATTAGTGGAGAAGAAAATGAAGTAACTACAGATAATATGGTTGGAACTAGTTCTTTTGGATCGTTTCAAGCGATGAAATGTCCACCTGATCAATTTGTAAAACAATTTAGCGGAACTATATCATCAAATTATATACAATCTATCTCGATAACATGCTCTGATAATACTGTTTTAGGTCCATTTGGTGGAGCTAGCTCTAATGCATGGAGTTTTGAAAATGCAAATGGTTTTAGTAAAATTAAAGCAAAAGGTGGATCAACATACCTAGATTCTCTTGAATTTTATGATGTTGTTACTCCTTCACCAAATATAATTGGTAATGTTGGATTGGGATTAAACGGATCTTCCTATGTTGATTTAACCTGCCCTACTGGAAAAATATTGGGTTTGAAAATTCAATATGACTCTTCTTTTGTTAGAAAAATTGGCGTTCTTTGCTCCTCTAATGATGGAGTATTAAATTTAAATGCACCATCGGGAGTCATTAATGATATTGTTTTTGCAAGTTACGGTAAACCAAACAGTGCTAATTTTACCATTGATCCTTCATGTCATTCGCAATTATCTGAAGATATAGTAAGAAATAATTGTGTTGGCTATAAATCTTGTAACATTGATATAACAAATCAAAATTTTGGAGATCCTTGTCCTGGACAAACCAAAAAACTATTAGTTAAATATACATATGGTCCTGATAATGCAATTTCAATCACTACTGCAAGCGGTAATATAGTTACATTAAATAGCAAGGCAAGTACTACAAGTCCAATATTAAGAGGTGGTGACGGTGGTGTAAATTCATCAAGTTCTTCTAGTTGTAATGGTGGCGGAGGTGGAGCCGGAGGTGGCGGTTCTGCAATTTCGATATTAAGAAACGATATCTCTACAAATGGTTTAGAAGATTTTGTTGTGATAGCTGGTGGTGGAGGTGGAGGTGGAGGTGGAGGATGTAGCTTTGCTGGCAGTAATGCAAATTCAATATCGACCAATCCTTCAGATTCTCTGATTAATAATATTTTAAGAAAAAGATTAGGAGTCACAATAAATTATACCACAGCTAGAGCAGTAAATGTTCCTGAGAACTTTTATGAATTTTATGATTTTAGTACTACATTCGATCCTACTGAACCTACCTATAATGACCCTATGGAGAATTTACAAGTTTCAACATCAAATTTCACCACAAAAAAAATATTTGTAAGAAAGGGGCAATCAATTTTATTTTCACCAGAAAGCTGGGATGGCAGTTGGAAAACGAAAGATAATTTAATAAGGCAATGTGGTGTTGGAATGTTTATGAAAGTAGATCCTCAGCCAGCTGTTTTATGTTTAAATACTAAAAAATCAACAGCAACAATTAATAATCCAAATTGTATAGTTGATGTTCAAACTATTAATGGAGTATCTCAAGTTGTTGGATGTCAAGCAGTATCATCACAATGCGATACAAAGGGGGGTAGTAGTTATTGTTTAGCCAATTGTAGACATAAAATAAACTGCACTAATGGTAGTTCAACAGCACCAAAAACAAATTGCTCCTCATCAGCGCCAAGTTCAACCGATTGTTCTCAATATCTTGACGGAACCAGCTCTTCATCATGCTCAAATTGTGCAAGCGCAATGATTTCATCTGCTCAGCAATCTCCAATTTCTAACATTTCTAATTTGATTGAATGTTTTGATTTAGAAGAATTTACTGGAAAAGTTGCAAATATACCAACTGATCCAAACTCAGCTAATTATCAAACAAAAATAAATGAATTAATTACTAACAATAAATTAAAAACTCTGGATTTTTTTAATGGAAGTTATGGAAGTTTATATTCATCTAAGATTTCGCCAACGTTTTATACAGAATCATTAACTTTTAATAAAAATGGTAGACTAAAATTTGCTGTAATTGATAGGGAAAATTTTAGAGATATCAATTCTGGACATTCTAATAATACTTCCCCAACTTCAAACTATTTGAAATTTAATATAGGAAAGAACCTTGATTTTGCTAATGGAAAATTTTTAGAAATAAGGTTATGCAAGGAAAGTGATGTTAATGGAACTGCTTGTAACGGTTCAAATCCAACTCAAATATCTTCTCAACCAAAAGTTTCTGAAATTACAAACCTTAGCAGTATTATTACGGATAATTTAATACCTAATTATCAAAACTATAATTTTGATGAAAATGGTAATATTAAAAGAGTTTCATCGCTTACTACGGGAGATTGTCTTATAGGAACTGCATCTTATATTATTACAGAAATTGGTTCAAATTTTTATTGCCATACACAAGATTTTAGATCGGCAAGTTCTATGGCATCTTTATCTAAAACAGATTTAACAAATTATAACAATGAACTAAAAAAACTTAGATTATCTTTTAAAATAAGAGATCCTGATCCATTTAATTGCAAATTATTATTATCATCAACCAATAATGATGGATATATGCAAAATAATGGCGGAAGCAATCCTGGAGTTTGTTATCAAAGCGATAATCCATGCACTAAGGAATATATTTGCAAGAGCGATAAATATAAGAATAATTCGGGAGAATATCTTGTTACTGTAAGAAGTAAAAAACCTATATCAAATACTGCATCTGATATAATTAAATCAGTTATAAAGCCAATTATTGAAATATTTGATGGTAAATTAGACGATCCTTTTACACCATCTGTTAACGAATCAACAATGGGTGAACCAGAAAGATTTTATAAATTACTTATAAATAATGCGAATTTTTATTATATACTAAGAATAAGTACTATAATGATGATAACCTTTTATGGTTTAGGATTTTTAATAGGTGTATCTGAGCTTAAGTTATCTGAACTAATAAAAGTAATAATTAAAATAGGTGTAGTTTATTTATTTTTAGGTCCTACTGGCTGGTATTGGTTTAATTTAATATTTGTAAATGTATTTAAAGCAGGAACAAATTATATAGCCTTTTTAATGGCTTCTACTTTTGACAATTCTCCGGGAATAATCAATGCTTTATCATCAACTAATCTAGCTGAAGTCGCATTTTATGATAAATCATTGTTATTTTCTAGCTCAAATAAGGTAATAAATTTGATATTTTCTGACGTTATAATGAAAAAAATAGCTGCCTTAACTTTTTCAAGCATATTTGGTTGGCTCTATGTAATAATTATTTTTTATGGAATTATAACATATATTTTTGCTATAGCTAATGCTGTTCTATTATTCCTAACGGCACAAATTTTTATTTCAATATTATTTGTACTTGGACCTTTCTTTTTCTTATTTCTATTATTTAATCAAACGAAAGAAATGTTTGATAATTGGATAAAAAATTTGATTGGTTTTTCTTTACAGCAAATCTTTTTGGCAACAACATTAGCTTTCTTTAACCTAATTTTTTATCAAATTATAAAACTTTCACTTGGATATAAAATATGTTGGGAAAGCATATGGACTATAAATCTTTACATTACTCGAGTAACACTATTTAGTTTTTGGAAAATCGGATCACTTCCACCATCAGATAGCGCTGAAATAACCGCAGGAACAATAGGTAGTCCAGCAGGAATTCCTTCAATATTTTCAATTGCAGCTATTTATTTTGTAGCCAGTTTGATGAATCATTTTATTAAATTCATGACAGATGTCGCTTCTAAAATATCTGATGGACTTAGCGCAACTTCATTAAGCAGCGGAGTCAGTGATGCAGCAACTTCAGCTAAGACCATGGCAATAAAATTAGGTTCATCAGTATATGAAAAAACCTTAGGAAGAGCCGTTGGTTATGCTCAATATAAGTTATTAGATTATGGAGATTATGCAGAATCAAAAAGAAAAGAAAGAATGCAAGAAAATGATCAAAATATGTCTTATAAAGCAGAAATGAAAAAAGCTGGAAATGAAGCTATTAATAAATATAAAACTGAAAATGCTGGTAAATTATCCTTAATGAATGAGAACCAGCAAAGAAATACTTTAAAAAATGTTC
>CAMASZ010000104.1 GCA_945861125.1 Rickettsia typhi
ATCAAAGACCATACTATAAAAAACAGAATTTATAGAACTTTGCCACAATTAGAGAAGGTTGTTTGTAAATTTATTAGTGGTTTGAGTTCGGAAATTATTAAGAGTGTTTGTGGAGTTAATTATATTGAATTATAGATGGATTTTGGTATAATACCATTTCAACTTTCTAATTGACCATTTATATTATTTATAAATAATTGATTTATTAATAACCAATTATTTATAAATTATGACAACAATTCCAGAATTAATTGAATTATAGATGGGAAATGGTATAATACCATTTCCAATTTTTAATTAATCACATAAGGTATAAAGATTTAAGTTCAAATTTTTTGCTAAAAATCCTTAGAAAGCCTCAGCCGCATGGATATACGACTTCATTTTTTAAAGATTTTTATCTCAAAAATCGTGTCGTTGCCCTAGGGCACGACTAATAAAATATTTTGTTATAGTTTGATTTAAAGATGGGATTTGGTATATATTTAATTTTTTATTTCAATGCTACATTTGTTAAGAGTTTTAGAGGAGCGTGCTATTGGATTGGATAGATAAAAATCAAAATTTTTAGTTGAGATATTGTTATTAACAAATTGTTTTTTGATATCGTTGGAAGCTGTCCATTTTGCTTTAATTGCTTGATCTAAATATAAAAATTTATTGTTATATTCGGTAAGTTTTTTTCTTAATTCTTCATGGTTTTTAAAATCAAGATCGATATTTAATTTTTTTGCAAGCTCGATAATTATTTGCCAATCTTCTTTTGCTTCACCGGGAGCAAAAACCGCTCTTTTCGTTGCTTGAATTCTGCCTTCTAAATTTGTGTAAAGGGCATTTTTTTCGCTATAAGCTGTAGCTGGCAATATAATATCTGCAATGTCTGCCCCATTATCTCCGTGGCTACCAATATAAATAACAAAAGTATTTTTTAGTTTTTTGAAATCAATTTGATCATCAACGCTATGAAGAATTATTGCTTTAATTTCTTGAGATTGACATTTTTCTAAAATTTCATCAACATTTGACGATCCAACAAAATCAAGCTCTAAACCATTAAGTAATCCAGTTGTTTTTGATAAGAAATTAAAACCATTCCAATCATCTCTAATTAGTGAGAATTTTTCAGCAATTTTTTTGCAATAGATATTTATTAATTCTCCATCATCATTTGAAATTGCATCTTCTCCGATGATTATAATAGGGTTTTTGGCCTTTCTTAATTTTTCACAAAATTGATGTTTATCTTCGTAAATTTCTTGAAGTATTTTTAGTTCATTACCAAGAAAGCTGTAAGGATAAGTTAGGTTATCTTGACAGCCAATTGAGGCTACTTCTAGTTTTTTGGTTAAAAATCTTTTTCTAATTCTGGCATTTAAAATAGGAGCTTCTTTGCGTGGATTAGTTGCGATTAATAAGCAAAGATCAGATTGTTCTATATTAGATATGTTGGTGTTGAACAAAAAGGAAGAGCGATCTTTGCTATTGATTTTTTGATTATTAATACGGCAATCATAATTTTTAGTGCCAATTTTATCAAGCAAGCATTTTAAAGAAAATATATCTTCAATAGCCGAAACTGGACCAGTTAAAGCCGAGATTTCATTAGCTTTTAGTGATTTAAATTTTTCTGCTATTGTTTCAATTGCCTGATTAAAAGTAGTGGCGGTTAGTTTTTCGTTTGTTTTAATATAGGCTTTATCCAATCTTTGATATTTTAAACCATCATAGCAAAAGCGCGCTTTATCTGAAATCCATTCTTCGTTAATTTCTTCGTTAAGTCTAGGTAAAATTCTCATTATTTCAATTCCACGAGAATCAATTCTGATATTGCTACCGACCGCATCCATAACGTCAATTGATTCGGTTTTTTTAAGTTCCCAGCTTCTGGCTTTAAAAGCATATGGCTTTGATGTTAGGGCGCCAACTGGGCAAAGATCTATAATGTTTCCCGATAGTTCTGATGAAATATTTTTTTCAAGATAGGTGGTAATTTCCATGCTTTCACCTCGATTAACCGCTCCTATTTCAGAAGTTCCAGCAACGTCTTCAATAAATCTTACGCATCGAGTGCAGTGAATACAGCGAGTCATATGGGTTTTGATCAAGGGGCCCATATTTTTATCTTGTACCGCTCTTTTGTGTTCCTGATAATTACCAGTGCCCTTGCCATATTGATAGGCTTGGTCTTGCAAGTCACATTCTCCAGCTTGATCACATATTGGGCAATCAAGTGGGTGATTGGCTAATAAAAACTCCATAACACCCTCTCTGGCTTTTTTAACCATTGGAGTGTCAGTGAATATTTGCATTCCTTCGTTAATTGGCATAGCACAAGATGCTACTGGTTTTGGAGGCCCTCCAGCAACTTCAACTAAACACATGCGACAATTTCCTGCTATAGATAATCTTTCATGATAACAGAATCTAGGTATTTCAATTTCTGCTACCTCGCAAGCTTGGATTATGGTTATGCCATTTGGAACCTGATAGTTTTTGCCGTTAATCGAGATATTGGTCATGTTTAGTTGCTAATTAATCTTTTAAGAGCGACATTAAAATGGCACTTCGTCATCTATTTCTTCAACTTGAATGTCTGAATTTCTTGATTTTTGGGTGTTATTAGAAGATCCCATTTCATTGTTTGAATTGCGACTAGAATCAAGCATTTGTATTGTTGAATTGTAATTTTGTAGAACTACTTCAGTAGTGTATTTCTCGACACCTTGATTATCGGTCCATTTTCTAGATTGAAGCGAGCCCTCAATGTAAAGTTTTGAACCTTTTTTTACATAATTTTTAACTATTGAGGTTAGACCTTGAGAAAACACAACAATACGGTGCCATTCAGTTTTTTCTTTTTTTTCACCAGTGTTTTTATCTTTCCAACTTTCTGATGTGGCTAATGAGAAATTTGCAATTTCACGACCATCTTGGGTTGAGCGAATTTCTGGATCTTGTCCAACATTTCCTACAAGAATTACTTTATTGATTGACATAAATTTTTGGTTTTTTAGTTGTTGATATTTTTTATATTTGTATATTATATTATTTTCTTTAAAAATTAAAAACCAGTAGCATTTTAAAAATTTTAAATTAGCTAAAGTTTGTGTTACTTTTTTTAAATATTTAGACACTAAAAATATGAAAAAAATATCTTATTTAATAATTATCTTTAATTTAATTTTAACATTGATGAATAAATCTTTTGCTCAAACTAGTAAAGACAATTCTGACAACACATTACTTATTGATTTAAAATATGGTAGAGTGGTAATTGAGATGCTTCCTGAAGTTGCTCCAAATCATGTTGAGAGAATTAAAGCGTTGGTTAAACAAAAATTTTATGACGGCATATCTTTTCATCGAGTAATTGATGGCTTTATGGCTCAAACTGGCGATCCTACTGGAACTGGAATGGGTGGTAGTAAGTTGCCTGATTTGCGAGCAGAATTTTCAGATGAACCTCACATTAGAGGAGCAGTATCAATGGCTCGCGCTTCTGAACCCAACAGTGCTAATAGTCAATTTTTTATAGTGACTCATGACTCAAGGTTTTTAGATCGTCAATATACAATTTGGGGTAGAGTAGTTAAAGGTATGGAATTTGTTGATAAAATAAAAAAGGGCGTAGGAAGAGACGGTAGAGTTGATACTCCTGACATTATGATAAAAGTTAGACTAGCTTCTGATTTTGATACTAAAAAGCCAAAAACCTTATAATACCAATTATCATTTTAAATTACACTTTTTATAAACATCTTCTTTAAAATTTTTGCTAAAAAATCTAGAAGGCTTTCTTTGTATGGGCCTCATGTTATATGAGTATACAGCATTTCATTTTTTAACTTTTTTATCTAAAAATTTTTGTGAAGAATGTTTATTTTAAAATGATAATTGGTATAACGACTTAACTGTAAATCCTAAATTTTACTATGAGTTTTGCTGTTGATTGTTTTTTTGTGGGTGTATGTTTTTTGGATCAAAAAAATTGTTTAAAGATTTTTTGGAAAAAATTTAGCCAAATTTTTGTCATAACTTGGTGTTTAAAGGGTGGTGCTTAAAAACTAATTCATGCAGTTTTGAATCCATGATGTGAGTGTATATTTCGGTAGTGGAAATGTCGCTGTGCCCTAGCAATTCTTGCAATATTCTTAAATCGGCTCCGCTGTTTAGTAAATGAGTAGCAAATGAGTGTCTTATTACGTGAGGATGAACTCTATTAGGATCAATTCCAACCTTAGTTGCTAACTCTTTTAACATTTGATGAAATCTTTGTCTAGTTATATGGGGATAAGAAATATCAATTTTTTTATTTAAATTTTTTTTATTTTTTTTGCTAGCCCTCGTAACGCCAACAAATAGCCATTTTGATTTATCAAAACCATTTTCTTTGCACATTTCTAAATATCGCAAAAGAATTTTTTGAGTAGCTTTATTTAACGGAGCAATTCTTTCTTTGCCTCCTTTACCTTTGATAATGATATAGTTTCGAATTTTATCACCTTCAAATTGAATTGCAGAAATTGGCAATGATACTAATTCAGACACTCTTAATCCTGCCGAATAAAGTATTTCAAGCATGGTAGCTAATTTTAAGCCAAAACTTGATTGATCATTATTAATAAAATTTAGCATTTTAAAAATTTCTTCTTCATGTAAAAATTTTGGTAATTTGCTTTCTCTTTTTGGACTCTGTAAACTATGGGTTGGATTGTTCTTTACTAAATTTTCATTTTC
>CAMASZ010000105.1 GCA_945861125.1 Rickettsia typhi
ATTTTAAATAACAATATATCCCAAAAATGTGATTAAAAAAGCAATAGCTAAAATAACTCACGATTACCAAAAAAATTATTACAATTATTATGGAGCGGTGGCCGAGAGGCTGAAGGCGTCGGTTTGCTAAACCGATATATGGTTGAAAAGCTATATCGGGGGTTCGAATCCCCCCCGCTCCGCCAACAACACAGCTTAAAAACTATCTCCGCTTAGTTTTTGTAATTTTCTTCATATTTTCAGATGAGCAGCTTTATGCCATAGTGTCTTTTTGTGACCACATCCGCGACAATATGGCCAATGTGAAGAAAGAGCTCGAAAGAAGATTAGACAGAAAATAAAGCAGCAACATTAACCGTTGTTAATCACCAAAATATAAGCCACTTAAATAGCTTTCTTGAAAAAAAAGATGTTCAGATAGTTCAAGAGTTTCTTCGCAGAACCAATCTCAAAAAATCAAAATCAGTTTTTTAAAATCCCCATAGCTCTTTTTGTTCCTGCCACAACATAGGAAATTTGCCAACCAACATATCCTGTAATTTTAAATCCCTTGGTTGCTCACCATTCAAAATTTTTTCAACTATCTCAGGGGCGATAAAATTCAGATTAAAAACTTTGCTGACATACGCGCCAGTTATGTTTTCCCTGACGGCAATTTGAGCCAGAGAGCCTATTTCATCTTCCTTAATCATCCATCGTTTCGGTCAAAAGTGCGGAACCCATTTTTCTGGCCTGAGTTGCTTGGATAGGATTTTCGAAAAAATCCAAACATGAGCACCATTTCCAGATCTTGATCTTTCAAGTGCAAACGGCACACCATTTTTGCAACAGGTTTTTGTGAATGCTGAAACATCTTGTTGCCATTTATCCTTATCAAAATCTGCTACTAAAAACCAGCAAGTATCATCTGCAAGAATGGGATAGATGCCAATCGTGTAATCTCTTTTACTGCCAGCAAAATCTTCTCCGCCCAAATGTTTACGAATAATTTCCGTGCTGGTTGGAATAAAGGCTTGGTTAGGACACTGCGAACATTTGACTTTTGGTTTATTGCATTTGCTTCTAACCCATTCGTTTGCACAGGCTAGAGAATAGCCTGATTTACCAGTTTTAGTGTTGCTCCATCTTTTTGGAAAAACATCCACTCTGCCACGAAAAAGATTCATGAAAATCTTAATTTTTTCTTCAGGTGAAAAGGTTTTATTGGCTATCGGCAATGATAAAGGCAGAGAAGATATGGGTTGGTGTTTTTGTAGTTCATCCTGAGTCTTTTTGAGCTCCGTCTTTAAAGAGACTTTTTGCTTCTCTAGTTCTTGAAGCTGATTCTCTAGAAATTGGATTTTTTCATGAATAAGGGGCATCAGTTACATCAGGTTTAAAAATGATATCCTTGCTCTATCCAATAAAGCCAATCACCAATGGCTTGTTTTGTATTTTCATCAACATCTATGCACTCAAGTTGCTTTAATGGAACGCAAATAATATCGTCTCTCCGCTTGACTTGGGCGAGCATGTCGTGCTCACAATTTTCTGCCTCATCCATGCCAATAACCTCTATTGTTTCATTTGGCAATAATGGTGAAGTGCTGACTTTTTTGATGCATTCGGCCTTGAAGGGGAAAATAATGGTATCTTGTAAGTAGCAGTGCCAGCCCATGGCAGCTTCTGACTCATCATAGGTATCTACAATGATTTGCATATCAATGCGATCTTCAATTGTCTGATTAAATTTTTTAGTTTTTGTTTTCATTTTTATATTCAGCTATTGCTAAGTTTATACCTCACACTTCTGCCTTGGCCAATCCTAATTAATTTCTTCATTTCGAACAATTTTTTAATTATTGACTCCACAGTTCTTGCTGGAAATTCTGTTGCTTCAATTGCGTCTTTGCGGCTAAATTCTTTGCTTGGAAGGCTTTGCGCCCACTCCCAGAGGGCCAACTGTTTTTCTGAAAGAAGATATTCAATGGTTTCGCCTTGAAGGATTTTTAGAGCTTGCTCTGCCTGCAGATTAACAATCTTTAAGAAAAATATCAGCCACTCGGAAATATCTTCTTTTTCACTTTTCCAAGTCCTTTGGGTTTTGTTCAGAGCTAAATAATAATCGGCTTTACTTCCTTCGATCAATTTTTCATGGGAGACGATAGTGGTAAAATTGTAGCCAAATTTGAGCAAAAGAAGGTTGGTTAGAAGTCTGCTAGTTCTGCCATTACCATCTTGAAATGGGTGAATTGCCAAATATTCAAAAATGAAATTAGCGATAAGAATTAACGGATGCTTTTTTTCTTCTTTCAGAGATTCAGTAAACCAGGCGATCAACTCCTGCATTTCTTTTTTTACCAAATGCGGCGGAGTTGGATCGAATATTACACCAACCAGATTTCCTTTTTTATCTTTAGCTTCTACGCGATTTGAACCGAATTTATACTGCCCTTTGTGGCGCAAATCTTTTTCGCTAAATTGCAGCATTTGATTATGCAGACCAAGAATCCAAGATTCGGTGATTTTAATATCGTTGTAATTCTCAAACACCGCTTCAAGGCATTCCAAATAACCGGCAACTTCTTGCTCATCTCTGGTTTTAAATTTTTTAATGCGCAGATTTTTATAAAGTTTCTCAACTTGTGCATCAGATAATTTATTTCCCTCAATACGGTTGGATGCACCGGTGGAAGTAACGATCACCGAGCTAGTTAAGCGCTCAATAGCTTGTGGCAAAAATTTATCGGTAATAGTAAAACTATTTTTTACCGCATCAATTTTGGCAATTATCGAATAGACTTCTTCAACTACATTAGCTTTTAGTTCTAACCTTGTGTTTAGTCTAAATTTTCTTAAATCCATTTTTGTAATTTTGATTATGTCTTAGTAATAGAATTGCTGTTCTGGTAATATTTTGTACTATTACAACTTCACTTATCGCCAGATTATCTATGTGATATAGCGTGATATTATGTGAGATTAATCCTTAAGTCAATAAACTTTTGAAATAACCATAAAAATATTCAATTGTGTCCAATTTTAAAAGATAAGAAATTCGAACTCACACCAAAAACAATAATTGAAAAAATTCGCAAATATTGACTATAAGCCTACCAGTAAAAATTTCTCTAAATTTTCGGTTAAGCTTGAGGTATCTTGAAGCCTTATAAACACTGAATGTAAAAAATGGAGACTGGTTGGTTTTAAATACTATCAGCTCCGCCAACAAACCGGTCGTAAATTTTGTCTCATTTTCGAACTTTTGGTCTCCAAGGTAAAGTCGAAAACCAAAATTTCCCTTTATTTACTAGCGTAGAAAAAATTATGCACAGCGAGACTGGATTTAATGCAAGAGATGTTTTTTGCAGCAAAGATATCTCACTATACATGGGAAAAAATTTATCTCCTTTAAAAAAAGGGAGAATTAGATAATTTTTTAGATGACTTTTGGCTTCTTAAGTATTGATTTTATGGGTTGTATCGAGGTTAAGCTGAAGCGGAGATTCGGAGAATTTGTCTCATTATTTTTATCTGAGCTTTACTTTTTTTGGCGAAGTACACATTTGAAAATAAAGGCTTCATAAGCATTTTATCAAAATTTTCCAACCGATAGCATCCGGTGGTTTTGTCTCATTCTCGAACTCTAGGTTAAGTTGATAACTCTAAAAACTATTAGAGAAATTCTTAATCATATTAATTGATCTTACTGTAACTTCTTCAAATTCATCTCCTTCGGTTTTGTATCCAAGCTTCTTATAAAAATCCAAAGCCGACATTCGTGCAATCATCTCTATCTCTTGGAAACCTTTTGATTTTGATAAATTTTCAGCAAATAAAACCAATTTTTTGCCGATTCCATTTCCTTGCAAACTTTCGTCTACTGCCATTTGGCGCAGCTTTATTCTGGTTTTTGAAACGGGTTTTAAAACAACTGTTCCCACAATTTTTTGTTCACAGATTGCAGAGATATGAAATTGAGACTCTTCTCCATCGAGATCTTTTTTACTCCAAGAAAGTCTCAGCGGTTCTCGCAGTATTTTATAACGAAAATCTAATGATTTTTGATAAAGATCGGAACCAAAACTTATGGTTTGAATGGTTAGATTTGTGCTATCTGTTTGCAAAAAATGATGGATATGTTCTTCATAATTTGGTCTTTGAAGAAGATTATAAAAAGACTTTTCAATATCATCAGGCTTTGTTTGAAATTCTTCTGATAAATTTTTATTTCTCATGATTGCCCGTTTCTTTAAAATCGATAAATTAACATCCATAAAATGTAGCTCAAAATCTGCTTTGACGCTCTTTGCGATTTCTCTCAATCTCTCTCTTTCCTGTTTGCTCCAATAACCACCATCAAGCACAACACTAGCTCCAGAATTAAGAATTTTTTGCGCCAAATTTTTTTGTAACTCGGCAATAATTTCTCTTTCACGATCATGATCATAAAAGGTTCCAAATAGCTTCTCAATCCATTCATCCTCAGAAAGAAAAACAGCTTTATGTTTTAGCTCAAATTTTTTTGCTAAAGTGGTTTTTCCAGATGCTGGCAATCCACAAATTACGTATAAAACTGGTTTCATATCATCACTCAATTTATTTCCCAATGTCCCATTAATAGATAAAAGCGGATTGCTTTTTGGTTTCAAAGATTTTATAATTGGTTTCTTTAGAAATCAAAGGCAAAAAATATGTCAAAACTTTCAGATAAAATTCTTGAATTTCTTTTCGAGAAAGCTTGGGGGAAAATT
>CAMASZ010000106.1 GCA_945861125.1 Rickettsia typhi
ATTTATTGGTTTATCATCTCTGGTATTATGCTTAATTATTTTTAGTTTAGGAACTAAATTTTTGGCAAAAGATGGAATAAAAAATTTATTACTTAAGTTATTTTTTATTCCCTTTTGTATTTTATCATTTTCAGTTTTTTTTGCATCTTTACCACAGCCAGAATGGTGGGAATTTAGTTCTTTAGGAGGTTTTAATGGTTATTTTGTACTATCAAAAACTATAAATTATCCGAAATATTTTATTGCTGTTGTGGCATTATTTTCTTCATTAATATTAATATCTCTCATTAATGAGGTTTCTCTTACTGATTGGATATATTCTTTTAGATACTCATTAATTTACATTAAAAATTTAATTGAAAAGCTTTTAAAATCAAAGGAAGAAAGAAAGAAGATTGAAAAAAACTTTATTGAAGAAAAAACCGAGTTAGAAGCTAATTTATTTAAAGATCAAATTAATGAAGATGATGATTATTATGAAGAGTCGGATGAAGAAGAAATTGAAGAAGAAGAAACAAAAGAAACTCTAAAGAAAAATCTTAAAGCAATTAAAAACAAAAAACCTGCCAAGAAAAAAACTTCATACAAATTACCTCACAGTGAGTTGTTAATTGATCGTTCTAATGAAAATAAAGATAAAAAGATTAGCAAAGATTATATAGAAAATCAGTCAAAAATGCTTTTAAAAGTATTGGAAGATTTTGGTGTTTTTGGTACTGCGGTCGGAGCAAAGGTTGGTCCGGTCGTAACTCTACATGAATTTGAACCGGCCGCAGGAACTAAAGCTTCAAGAGTAATTGGTTTATCTGATGATATTGCCAGATCAATGAGTGCTGTATCAACAAGAATAGCAGTTGTTACTGGTAAGACTTCTATTGGTATTGAACTTCCTAATTCAAAACGAGAAATGATTTTCTTAAGAGAAATGCTAGAATCAAAAGATTATAAATTTTCTCAAAATTACTTACCAATAATACTTGGTAAAGATATTGGTGGAGAAATGATTATTGCTGATTTAGCAAAAATGCCTCATCTGCTTATTGCAGGAACAACTGGCTCGGGTAAATCGGTTGGTCTTAATGTTATGATTCTTTCAATGCTTTATAAACTTCGTCCCGATGAGTGTAAATTTATAATGATTGATCCTAAAATGTTAGAATTATCAATTTACGATGGAATTCCACATTTATTATCTCCAGTTGTAACTGAGCCAGGTAAAGCTGTAATTGCTTTAAAATGGGTTGTTGCCGAAATGGAAGAAAGATATCGTTTAATGTCAAGTTTTGCAGTTAGAAATATTGCTGGATATAATGAAAAGGTTGAGAAAGCAATTTTAAACAATGAGAAATTAACTAGAAAAGTTCAAACAGGCTATGATCCAACTAACGGAAAGCCAATAATAGAAGAAATTGAATTTGAACCAAAAAAACTACCATTCATTGTTGTAATTGTTGATGAAATGGCAGATTTAATGCTAGTTGCCGGAAAAGAAATAGAAAATTCAATTCAAAGATTAGCTCAAATGGCTAGGGCTGCTGGAATTCACATTATTATGGCAACTCAGCGACCTTCAGTAGATGTGATAACTGGAGTTATTAAGGCTAATTTTCCAACCAGAATTTCCTTTCAGGTAACTTCTAGAATTGATAGTAGAACAATTCTTGGTGTTCAAGGAGCAGAGCAATTACTTGGTCAAGGAGATATGATTTACATGTCTGGTGGCAGTAAAATGATTCGTGTTCACGGACCTTTTTGTTCTGATCAAGAAATTGAAACCGTAGTTAATTATATTAAAAATCAAGATCTAGAAGAATTTTCAGATAGTGAAAAAATTTCTTTTGAGAATATTGAAAAATCAATTTCATTATCTAGCACTGATGACAGTATAGATGGCGGTGGCAATAGTGATGAAGATTTATACAATAAAGCGGTTATGATTGTTAGAAGAGATAAAAAAGCTTCAATAAGTTATGTACAAAGACAGCTTAGAATTGGTTATAATAGAGCGGCTACATTAATTGAAAAAATGGAAGAGCAGGGAGTAGTAACTCCACCTAATATTTCAGGAAAAAGAGAAATAATTGAAGAATGATATATCATTTTAATTTGAAGATAAATTGGTTTTTATTTAACCAATCTAATACCAAATCCCATCTTTAAATAAAGTTATAACAAAATTTTTATTAGTCATGCTAAAGCAACGACACGATTTTTTAGATAAAAATTTTCAAAAAATGAAGCTGTAATCCATACAGCTGAGGCTTTTTAGAGATTTTTGTACCAAAAATATGAAGTTAGAATTTGAATATCCTATTGAATATTTAAAGATGGGATTTGGTATTAAATGCCGCGAATTTTCAAAAAGTTTTGTCGGGCAAGGTCACGACTGGCAAAAATATTTTGCTTAATTTAGTATTTAATTTGGTAAATAGTATTAGAAATAGAGAATTTTAGAATAAATTTAAACCAATTATTAAATTAATTTTTTTGTAATTGAGTCTTTAATTTTTCTGATAAAACTTGTTTTTTTTAGTTTCATTTCAGATTCCATTATTTGTAAAATTCCAGAATATTTTTCATTAAGATTTATTAGATCTGAATTAATTTGACAAAGTTTAGATTCCATTATTTGTAAAACTCCAGAATATTTTTCATTAAGCTTTATTAGATCTGAATTAATTTGCCAAACTAAAGCGTAGTACTCTCTTTGTTCAAAGAAAATCTTAATAAAATGATCCGATTCTAAAATAGATTTTTTTATGGAATTGTAGATTAATATTTGTTCTTCTGTTGAAAAATTATGATTTGGATTTTTAATAAATCCATTTTCTGTATTACAGAATATATTAGTAATGCAATCATCTTGATTCTCTTTTTTAAGAGAATTGTAATGACTATTAATATTGGCATTTATTGTTTTTTCAAAACAATTTTTACCAAACAATTTTTGCAAGTTTTGGCTGTGTATTTTATCAAACTGTAATTGATCATTATATAAAGATTCAACTTGATTTCTAGATATCCTAAGTTTTGATACTGCATTATATGCGTGAGTTTGTTCGTCTGATAGCTTTGCGCCATCCATTCCAAAAATATAAAGATTATAATTAGAATTATAGGATATGCTGATATAAAAATATAAAAGTACTAATAGTGTATTATAATATTCTGTATCATAAAGCCTAGCTCCTTCTCTCCATTCTATTGGCTGGGTGTTAACAATATAAATTTTATGAATATTTTTTGGCATTCTAGAACAAAAATAAGGTCTAATTGTTATTAAAACATCAGCGGTAATAAATAAAGCCTTGCTTGTATTTCGTTCTAAGAATTCATATATTAAATTTGGATTACTTTCAGCAAAAGCGTGATTCACAATCCAGAAGTCAAAATCTCTGTTAATTTTTGATAAAATATTCTTCTCGTTTGGAACTGAATTATTTATTCCCCAATATAAAACTTTTTTGTCTTTTAGTTTATTTATTTTGTTTTCAAGCTCTGCAACAGAAGGTCCGTTAAGTAAAAATACGTTTTGATTTTCTGGTATTTGTTTAAACACTTCATCGAGATATATATTCATAATAATTATTAAAAATATTTTATAAAATTTTTTTTTGTGAATCTGATACTATTTTCAATTTTAACGCTACATTTAAGTATTTATAAATTAAGCTTTATTTTTTTGGCTAAAAAATTCTAAAAAATGGTTCAGTTACGCTAAAGCGAGCAACACGAGCTTCAGACTTATATGTATACGACTTCATTTTTAAAGATTTTTATCTAAAAATTGTGTCGTTGCTTTAGCGCGAATGGTAGAATCGTGTCGTTGTAGAATATTTTATTATAATACCAAATCCAATCTTTAAAAGTTTTAAAAAAAATTAAAATTCTAACTTCATATTTTTGGCTAAAAATTCTAAAAAATGTTTCAGTTACGCTAAAGCGAGCGACACGAGCCTCAGCTGTATGGATATACAGCTTCATTTTTTAAAAATTTTTATCTCAAAAATATCTTGCTTAATTTATCATTTATTAAGTGGAAATGGTATTATTTATTGGTGAGATATTTTGAAATTTTGCAAAAGTCATCGATTGAAAGTTGTTCTGGTCTTGAATCTGGTTTGATATTGCATTTTAGTAGTATTTTTTCTGGATCGGGGAAAATTGGTTTTAAAGAAGTTTTGATCATTTTTCTTCTTTGATTAAAAGCAGTGGCAACCACTTTTTCAAGAATTGAAAAATCAGTTTCAATATTAATATTTTTTTTTGGTTTTATTGCAATTATTGCTGATGTAACTTTTGGTTGAGGAGTGAATACTGTTTTGTTAACAGTAAAAAGCATTTTCGTATCGCATAAATAATTTATCATTACCGCCAATCTTCCATAATTTTTATCATTTGGCTTGGCAACTATTCTTTCTACAACTTCTTTTTGAAGCATTAGATATATTGAATCAATTACATCAATTATTTTTAACCATTTGAAAATTAGTACAGTGCCAATATTGTAGGGTAGGTTAGCAATTATTTTAAATTTTTGATTATTAAAAATCTTTCTTTCGTCAATTCTTAGAGCGTCATCTTCAATTATTTCTAGTGAAGATTTATAAAAGTTTTTTAATTCTTGAAGAGCTTGAATGCATCTTTTGTCTTTTTCAATAGCAAATAATTTATTAGGTTTCGCGTCAAGAATAGAG
>CAMASZ010000107.1 GCA_945861125.1 Rickettsia typhi
CTGCTAAAGCTTTATTTACTAATTCCTGATCTATAGTTTTTAATGGTCTTGGCATATTTTTTAAGTTTGTTAATAAAATAATTTCCAAGATATTTGATAATGCTAAATTTGCAAATGATTTATTGCATTATGAGATGGGATTGGTATTAGTTCTTTTACTTTCACATAATCAATCTTCCCAGTTCCAAGCAACGGCAGATTTTCCACCACTATTATTTCTTTTGGGACCGATAATTCGGTGATTTGATTTTCTTTGAAGTAAGCTGAAATATCAGCACGTTTTAAGGTTTGGCTGGTAGTCATTAAGATCAGTTGTTCACCTTTTTTAGGATCAGGAATTGCTACGATTGCATGTGCTGATTTTGGATCGATTTTGGCAATGTTAACCTCGGTTGCGGTGAGGGAAACCATCTCACCAGCAATTTTAGCAAAACGTTTGGCGCGGCCTTTGATTGAAACATAACCTTTGTCATCAATTGCAACGATGTCGCCAGTATCGTACCAACCATCTTGTGGTGGCGTAATGAATCCCGGATTTGAAGATAGCAAATATCCTTTCATAATATTTGGTCCGCTCACCAAAAGTTTTTTGCCATCGGTAATTCCTGTAATTTCTTCGAGTTGAAATTTTATGCCGGGCATTAAGCGTCCAACAGTTCCTGGTTTGTTATGCATCGGTGTGTTGGTTGATAAAGCTGGAGAGGTTTCGGTTGCGCCATAGCCTTCAAAAATTCTGACACCGAATTTTTCTGACCAAACTTTCCTAGTTTCTTCATCTAATTTTTCTGCTCCGGCAAATACATAACGAATGCTGTAAAAATCATAGGCGTGAGCGAAGCGGGCATAATTAGAAAGGAAGGTATTTGTTCCAAACATGATGGTGGCATTAGTGTCATAAACTAACTCCGGCACTATGCGGTAATGAAGCGGAGAAGGGTAAAAGAAAGTTTTTATGCCCGCTAAAATCGGGAGTAAAGTTCCGCCATTTAAACCAAATGAATGGAAAATTGGTAAAGCGTTAAACACCATATCTTTACTGCCAAAATCCACTCTTGAGGCAAGTTGGAAACGATTTGCCTGAATATTTTCATGACTCAGAACCACGCCTTTCGGAGTTCCTTCCGAGCCAGATGTAAATAGAATTATCGCCGGATCATTTGATGTAGAGCTGTTAATTTTTTTGAAACTGCAACTAATGAACCTTGACTTGAGCAATCCGAAAAACTTATCGATGAGAGTAATTTTTTCTCTGATGTCTTCTAAGTAAAAAATCTTAATTCCCTCTTTTTCAGCTAGCTCAGTTAAATGACTTAGCTTCGCGCCATCAACAAATCTTTTTGAGGTGTAGATGGTTTTTATTTTTGCTACATTGCAAGCCGCGATAAAGTTTTGACCACCAGTAGAAAAATTTAACATTGCCGGCACTCTACCAAAAGCTTGCATCGCAAAAAATGTAACGATGCTTGAAACCATATTTGGTAACATGAAGCCAACATATTCGCCGTGCTTCGTATCTTGAGAAATCTTCTTCCCTAGTATTAAGCAACGCGCAACCAACTGGTTATAGGTGACTGCTTTACGCGTGGCATCAACAATAATTGAATGATTTCCCCCATGAATTTTGCGAGCATCGAGAAGCGATTCGAATAAAGTTTTTTTGTAGTCAGAGCTTTCAAATAACATATCCGTCATAATGTCATAAAGCTTATCAGCGTTAGCCGCGCGTCTGGCTCTTCCGGTGATTTCTTTTTCGACCTCAAATTTCACCGGCTTTAAAATCGTCAGAGTAATTTTTGGGAATAGATGAATTTTGACTCTACCTTTTAAGCGTGAAAAAGGCGTGTATTGCGCCCCATCAAGTCGAACTGGCAAAATCATAGCATCCGTTTTATCTGCAATCATTCCGGGACCTTCATAGATTTTCATCAAAGAGCCGGTAACGGTGATTCTTCCTTCAGGAAAGATGATGCATTTCTTATCTTTTTTAATTTCATTAATCAGGCTTTTGGTAGCCATCGGATTAGTCGGATCAAGAGCGTAAGTATCTGCTAAAGCCAAGAATGGCCTCATCCACCATTTGCCAGCAATGAAGGTATTAACAGCAAACATCGGTTTTTCCGGGAGAAAAACTGCGAGCAAAATTGCGTCTAAAAATGAGAGGTGATTCGCAACGATTAAAACCCGATTTCCGGCTTTTTCATAATTTTCCAAACCTTTAATTTCGATTTTATAAAGTTTGGTAAGAAATTTTTTGAGTAAGTTTTTAAGCATTTTCAAGTCTCCCAGAAATTTTTTGTTTAACGATTTTTTTAATGGTGAAAAAAACAAAAATATTAATGATTCCAACTAACAGGAAAATTTGTAAAAGACTGAAATTTATCTTAAATAAAACCACCACACTAATACTTGAAATCACCATGAATAAGGCGTTTAAAACATTGTTGGCAGCAATGATGCGTGATAGATATTTTCCCTCAGAGCGATGCTGCATTATGGCATAAAGCGGAACAATGTAGATGCCGGAAAATACCGCGATGGTAAGTAATCCCAAGATGATGAGCCAACTATAAATATTTACCGATAAAAACTCTTTTAAACCGAGCAAATGATCTGGAGTTATTGACAAATTATAAAAATAGCTCGCAGTGCAAAAAATTATTATACCGATTGTGATTCCGATTGAACCAAATGGTACAAGGCGTCCATCGATTTTTCCTTTGAGAAGTTTATTGCACATCACCGATCCAATCCCAATTCCAATTGAGAAAATTGAGAGGAATAAAGTAACGATATATTCATTACCACTGACGATGTTTTTGGTGTAGATTGGAAATTGTGATAGGAAAGTGACGCCAATAAACCAAAACCATGAGATACCGATTATTGAGAGCCAAACCGTGTTTTCTTTTTTGGCATAATTGATGATTTTCCGGGTTTGCGATAGGATATTAAAACTGATTTTTAAATTCTGATCACCCACGGGAGCTTTTGAAATAAAGCGACTACTCAACCATCCAATAATAGCAAAAAAGACCACTGCTATTGAAATAATTTCGATACCGTTTTCGATGCGAATTGTGATACCACCAATTATTGTACCGAGCAATATCGCAAGAAAAGTTCCGCCCTCAATTAAAGCATTACCACTCACCAACTCCCTGTCTTTGAGATGTTCTGGAAGTAAGCTATACTTGATAGGACCAAAAAAAGTTGAGTGAACTCCCATCAAGAACATAAGGGTCAGAAGTAAATAAATATTTTCGAAGTAAAATCCGATAAAGGAAAAACCCATAATCAAAATTTCAGCGATTTTTATGATCTGAACTAATTTTGATTTTTCATATTTATCGGCAAGTTGACCAGCAAGAGCGGAGAAGAGAAAGAATGGCAAAATAAATAAGCCGGAAGCAACCGTAACCATAATTTGCGCATTCATGTTTAGCTTCTGTGCCACATCGTAAGTAAACCAAATCAGAAAAGCATTTTTGAAAACATTGTCGTTAAATGCCCCAAAAAACTGGGTGATAAAAAGGGGTAAGAACCTTTTTGATTTCAGTAAGTTGGATTGGTTCTGCATATTTTTAGTGTTTAAAGTTACCATTTTTTAGGAAGTATAAAGTTTGCTTTTGCACTTCTTTGTTAGATGGAAAAAAAGTGTGAGATGCACTAACAACAATATGTTCTTTCATTCCTTCTATCTTAGTTCTTTCAACCGCAACCTTACCATCATTCTCCCCAAGAATTATTGCTGATGAAATTGGGTCAATAGTTGCATTTCCCGCAATAATTCCAAGCTCGTAATTCACTTCGCCAAAAAGGTGTTTTACCGCACTTTGATCAGTAATTAACTGCTGGCCAGCTGGTCCAAATATTTTTTTGTAAGGCCAAAAGTTTTTCACAAAATCTGCAACTTCACTACCTTGATTTGGCGGCGCTAATTGAACAACTTTTCCAAGATTTTTGTAGTTATATTTATGGATTAATGCACGAACCATTAATCCGCCCATTGAATATCCAATGAAATGTATTCGCTTGTCTTCGGTAGTTCTTTGGGAGATTTCTTTATTTATGATTTCTGTTAGATCTTCAATCGTATAAGTCGTGGATGGGTAACTTAAATTGATCACATCAAACCCATCTTTTTGTAGGTAGGTAGCAAGTTTTTGCATATGCTTATTTGATCTGGCAATGCCGTGTAAAATTACAACATAATCACCGTCATTTTTTAGCTCGGAAGCTTGAACAGATTTTAAGAAAAGCAAAAGGTTATATGTTAAAATAGAGAAAAATTTGCGGATCATTTTTCAAGACCTCGTAAATAATTCTTTATTAAAGAATCAGTTAGAATTTCAACAGATGCAGTTCCCGCAACATTCAATTTTTGGGTTAGGATTAGCAAGTAAATTCCATTAATACTTGCCCAGACTGCCTTTGTATGTTTTAAAGATTCTGATTTTTTGCTGATAAATTCTGATAATAGACTCTCAATAATAATAAAAATCTTTTTCATGGGTCATATTTGGTGTAGTAAGTAAAATTTCTGAATTTTTGGTTATTTTTCTCTGCCTCTCTGCTTTTTTAAAAATTAATTTTCGAGATAAATTACTTGCCCAAAATAATCTTTTTTAAATCATCAATATTAGCATTATTGGCAACTCCCTCTCTTTTCCATAAAATT
>CAMASZ010000108.1 GCA_945861125.1 Rickettsia typhi
GATAAATTAAGCAAGATATTTTTGCCAGTCGCGCTAAAGCGAAGACACGATTTTTAGCCAAAAAGATGAAGCTTAATTTATAAATAACTAATTGTATCATTTATTAGTGGAAATGGTATTATAGCTTTGGAGTTTTTTATTGTCTGCTGATTTTCTAGATCTTATAGAATTCTTATCAAGATTCAAGTAAAGAATTATGCCAAATCCTATCTTTAAAAGTTTTAAAAAAATTAAAATTCTAATACCATTTCCATCATAAAATGATAAATTAAGAGAAATATTTTTGTGATAAAAATTTTTAAAAAAGAAGCTGTATATCCATACGGCTGAGGCTTTTTGAAGATTTTTTTACCAAAAATATGAAGTTAGAATTTGAATATCCTATTAAATATTTAAAGATGGGATTTGGTATAAAACTTGACACTATTTTAATTATCTGTAATATCAGTAAAAACTGAAATTACAATAATTACAAGAATTTAAATTATGAAAATCACTCAATCAATGCAAACCTTCATTGCCCATTTTGGTGAGATGGGAAGTCGTTGGGGAATTAATCGCACTGTTGGACAAATCTATGCTTTGCTTTATTTATCTAAGGATCCTATTTGTGTTGAAGATATTTCTAAAATTCTTGGTTTTTCTCGATCAAATGTAAGTATGAGTTTAAAAGAGCTTGATAGCTGGAGGCTACTGCGTACTAAATATTTTCAAAAAGATCGTAAAGAATATTTTACAGTTCTGGGAGATGTTTGGGAAATTTTTCGTACTTTGGTTGAGGAGCGTAAAAAAAGGGAGATAGAGCCAACGCTATCAATGCTTCGAGATGTTATTATGGCCCCATCTTCTCCTAGTGAAGAATATTCGCGTAAAAAAATGCAAGAAATGCATAATATCATAGAAATGCTTACTGATTGGTATATGGATATGCAAAGAATAGAAACTGAAAAGTTAATTAATATCTTAAAACTCGGTTCAAAAGTTTTTAAATTATATGAAAAAAAAGATCAACTTAAAGAAATTTTTATAAATAAGAAAAACAAAAAAAATAAGGAATGATATGAATTCAGTTTTGCTTGCCCGCGCACAGTTTGGAGCCAATATTACTTTTCATATTCTTTTTCCAGCCATAACAATTGCCTTGGGATGGATTTTATTATTTTTTAAATTGCGCTATAATTCAACTCAAGATATCAAATGGATGGAAGCTTATCGTTTTTATGTAAAGGTTTTTGCATTGTGTTTTGCGCTTGGTGTGGTTTCTGGAATTACTATGTCTTTTCAGTTTGGTACTAATTGGCCGGGTTTTATGAGGACTGTTGGCAATATTGCTGGACCGTTGCTTGCATATGAAGTAATGACGGCATTTTTTTTAGAAGCAACTTTTTTAGGAATAATGTTATTTGGTTTTAATCGTGTTTCTAATAGAATTCATACTTTGGCAACGGTTTTAGTAGCATTTGGTACAACAATGTCAGCTTTTTGGATTATTGTTTTAAATAGTTGGATGCATACTCCGCAAGGCTTTGAAATGCGCGAAGGTGTAGCTCATGCAACAAATTGGTTAGCAATTATTTTTAATCCTTCAATGCCATATCGTCTTTTACACATGCTATTGGCTTCTGGTTTAACCGTATCATTTTTATTAGCAGGACTATCATCTTATCAATATTGGCGAGGAGATAGGCGTCAAGGAGTAATGATAGCAATGAAAACAGGAGTTTATCTTGGTGCAATCTTAATTCCATTGCAAATTTTAGTTGGTGATTTGCATGGTTTAAATAGTTTTAAGTATTATCCACAAAAAATTTCTGCAATGGAAGGAGTATGGGAAACAAAGAGCGGAGCTCCATTATTACTTTTTGCGATACCAAGTGAAAAAACTCGAAGCAATAATTTTGAAATTGGTATTCCTAAATTATCTAGCCTCATTTTAACTCATGATTTTAATGGTGAAATAAAAGGTCTAAATGATTTTGAATATCATCCACCAGTGGTGCCTGTATTTTATTCATTTCGAATAATGGTTGGCGTTGGAGTATTGATGTTATTGGTTTCGTGGTTAGCTTCTTTTCAAATTTTTCGCTATGGTAAGCCCAAAAAATCTTTAACAATATTATTAATTGTGATGACTTTTTCTGGATGGATATCAACTGTAGCGGGCTGGTATACCACTGAAATAGGGCGTCAACCATGGTTAGTTAATGGCATACTTTTAACTGCTAATGCTGTTTCTCAAATCAGTACTGCTATGGTTGCTTCAACATTAACAATTTACGTATCATTGTATTTATTTTTGATTATAGCTTTTATTTACACAATTTTTTATCTAGCGCGAAAAGCTGGTAAGACAAGCAATTTTATTTCCCAAATTAAATGATACAATCATTCAAATACTAGGATCATGAATAATATTATAGAAAATAACTGGTTAGCTATTGCCTTTGCTTCTTTAATGGGATTGTCAATTTTGCTATATGTTATTTTAGATGGCTATGATCTTGGAGTTGGTATTTTGCTTAATTTTGCTGATGATGCTGAAAAAGATCAAATGATAGCTTCAATAGGTCCTTTTTGGGACGCCAATGAAACTTGGTTAGTTTTGGGTGTTGGAATATTACTTGTAGCATTTCCGTTAGCTCACGGTGTAATCCTCACTGCACTTTATTTGCCAACCACGATTATGCTTATTGGACTTATTTTGCGAGGGGTTTCTTTTGATTTTCGTGCTAAAGTTATGGAATCTCATAAGCATTTATGGGATAAGTCATTCTTTGTTGGTTCTTTAATTGCATCTCTATTACAGGGATATATGCTTGGTTTTTATGTAATGGGTTTTGTTAATTCTCTAACTAGTCATTTATTTGGATTGTTAATTGGTATTTGTTTGAGTGCTGGATATTGTTTGATTGGAGCTAGTTGGATTATAATGAAAACCGAAGGCAATCTTCAAAAAAAAGCAATAAAATGGGCGCAAATTTCATTATGGTTTACTGCTGTTGGAATTATCTTGGTATCATTGGTAACGCCTTTGGTAAATGATTATATATTTAACAAATGGTTCAGCATTCCAAATATTGTTCTGCTTGCGCCAATTCCTTTAATTACTTGTGTTCTGATCATATTTTTAAATTATAGTTTAAATAATTTGCCAATGCCAAAAGATCAGTTTGCTTGGGTGCCTTTTGTGGGCGCCGTAGCAATTTTTATTCTATGTTTTCATGGCTTGGCTTATAGTTTTTATCCTTTTATTATTCCAAATAAAATGACAATTTTTGAAGCCACAGCCTCTAAGGAGTCATTGTTAATTATTTTTATTGGAGCGATGATTGTGTTGCCATGTATTATTGGCTATACTATATTTGCATATCGAGTTTTCTTTGGAAAAGTACAAAATTTAAAATATTATTAATTTATAAAAATTAGCAATTATAATATCAAGTTAATACCATTTCTTATTTTAAAAATGCAATGATATTACAACGGTTTAATTTTTTTGTTATAATTTTTCCAAATATGAAAAAACTTACAAAAGCAATAATTATCTTATTGATAGCATCATCATGTAATGGTGGTAAAAATTTAAAATCTTCTAATAAAAATTCAGCAAGTGATATTTCTAATCCAATTGTTGCAACTTATAATGACGGACAAGTTTATTTAAAGCAGGTTAATATTGAGCTTGAAAAATTAATTGCTACAGATCCAAAATTAAAAGGCTTAACCTTTGACAAATTAAATTCTCAACAAAAAGAAGTAATTATTAAAGAAGTGATTTTAAAAGAAATTTGCTATAAGGAAGCAAAAAAAAGCAAGCTTGATAAAGAGCAAGATTATCAAGAATTATTGAAAAATTTTGAATCAGAATTACTTAAACAAAAACTGTTGCTAAGCCTTGCAAAAGAAGCTTCTGAAGAAGAAAATGTTAAGAAAAAATATGATGAACTTGCTATTAAAATTAAAGATAAAAAAGATTTTAGAATTAGATATATTATTGTTAAAAACAAAAAAGAAGCTGAAATAATATATGAAACATTATTAAAATCTCCTGCGTCTTTTGCTTCGCTTGCCAAAAAGAAATCGCTTGATAAAGAGGTTGGTAAAAAGGGCGGTGATCTTGGTTTTATTGCTGAAGATGGTCTTCCTGAAGATATTTTAAAGCAAATAAAAATTTTACAAAAAGGACAAATTTCTCAACCATTTTTAACTAATAATAGTTGGTTAATAGTTAAGGTTGAAGACCATAGGCCAGCACAAATTTTGCCTTATAATCAAGCAAAAGAAGCTTTAGCACAGTCTCTTGCCAAAAAAGCTATGGAAGATTTTTTATCACAAAATTTTGAAAAAGCTAAAATAAGTATTTTAATAAAATAGTTCATTACCTAATCGCCACTAATCATAAAAACCAGCTATTTTATGAAATTTAATCTTCAAACTAGGCTATTTTTTTCCATAGTAAATTTTGGAAAAATTTTTTTTGAACATAAATTTAGATTCAAATTTTTATTAACTAGTAAAATCTTTTTTGCTCTTCTTTTTTCAACTGCTCAAGCCTCTAATCAAGATATTATCAATCAACAAGACTGGATAATTCGTCAACAGCAAAATATTATTGACGATCAAAAACGAATTAATCAATTTGAAAATATTTTAAAAGATCATCAAT
>CAMASZ010000109.1 GCA_945861125.1 Rickettsia typhi
TCACTCCTTTTGCCGAGGCAATTCCAGCTGGTATCATTATCAATTCACTTGGAATAGGAACTATGGTACTTTCAAGAAACATGCCAATAAAAATTCCTACATATCCTATTTCATTTATAAAATTAACTAGATAATTGATAAAAGAAGAAAAAAACGAGTTCATTTTATATTTATTTTTTATTTGTAATTTATGAAAATTCTTTAATAAATTTCTCTAAATCATTTTTATTTTGCATTTGAATTCTCTTGGAATCGATAATTGAAAAAATTTTTTGGTAAGTCTTGTTTAGATCATCATTAATTAAAACATAATCATACTCATTATAATGACTAATTTCAGATTTTGCTTCTTTCATTCTTTTTAGAACAACTTCAATTGGATCTTGAGCCCTAACTTTCAATCTTCTCTCTAACTCCTGCAGGGAAGGGGGTAAAATAAAAATTGATAGTATGATACTATTATCAAATTTCTCTTTGATTTTTCTAGCACCTTGCCAATCAATGTCAAATAAAACACAATGTCCATTTTTTAATTCAGTTTCAACTTTATGTTTTGGAGTGCCATAATAATTATTAAAAACAACGGCATACTCAAGAAATTGGTCATTATCAATATCTTTTTTGAATTCATCTTTGCTTTTAAAAAAATAATGTTGTCCCTCTATTTCTTCTGGTCTTTTATCGCGAGTTGTAGCTGATATTGAAAGCTTAATTAATGGGTCATTATTAGCCAACATTTTACAAAGTGTTGACTTTCCAGCACCAGAAGGAGAAGAGATTATAATTAAAAATGGTTGATGATTAATATACATCTAAAATTATTCAGAATCTTTAACAATACTAATATCTGGCGCATCTGGTGCTTTCATGCCAACTACATGATACCCAGCATCTACATGTAATACTTCTCCAGTTACTCCATTTCCTAAACTTGATAATAAGAAAACCCCAGCTCCTCCAACATCTTGTAAAGTAATATTTCTTCTAAGTGGCGAGTTATATTCATTCCATTTAAAAATCAGTCTAAAATCTCCTATACCACTAGCAGCAAGAGTTTTAACGGGGCCAGCTGAAATAGCATTAACCCTGATATTATCCTTACCCATATCCATTGCTAAATATCTAACACTAGCTTCAAGTGCAGCCTTAGCAACACCCATAACATTATAATGAGGCATAACTTTTTCTGCTCCATAATAACTAAGAGTAATTATACTACCACCACCGGCTTTTTTCATTAGGGGTTCAGCTTCCTTGGAAACTGACACCAACGAAAAAGCTGATATATTTAAAGTATTTGTAAAATTTGAGTTTGATGTATCTAGGTATTTTCCTCTAAGCTCATCTTTGTCTGAATAAGCAATGGCATGAACTAAAAAATCTAACTTACCCCATTTTTTATTAATTTCTTCAAACAAACTTTTTATGGAGTCTGGATTATTTACATCACACGGTAAAACCAAATCTGATCCAAGAGATTGAGCCAAAGGCTCGACTCTTTTTTGCAACGCCTCACCTTGATAAGTAAAAGCCAATTCTGCCCCATATTTTCTTGCCTCTTCTGCAATTCCCCAAGCAATTGACCTATTGTTGGCAACTCCCATTATTAATCCTTTTTTTCCTGCAAGTATTGTCATAAATATAATTAAATAAGTTTAGTGTTTATTATTTATTAAAAAAGCCAGTTAGTAATTTTTTTTCTGTTAATTTCATATTCTGAGATTTTATACTCCTTTTTTAAAGTAAGACCGATATCATCTAAACCTTCAACAAGGCAGTTTTTTCTAAAGGAATCAATTTTAAAGTTATAAATTTGATTCGAAGCTCTAACTTCTTGTTTTAAAAGATCAACGGTAACATTATTATCTTCAGTTTTACTGAAAAACAAAAGTTCTTCAACTTCTTTTTTTTCTAAAATAACTGGCAATATTCCATTTTTAAAACAATTATTATAAAAGATATCAGCAAAAGAGGGGGCAATTATTGATTGTATACCAAAATCTAATAATGCCCATGGTGCATGCTCTCTACTGGAACCACAACCGAAGTTTTCTCCTGCAATTAAAATTTTTGAGTTACGATATGCCGGTCTATTTAATATAAAATCTTTGATTTCATTTTCATTTAAGTCGTATCTCATTTCATGAAAAAGATTTTTTCCAAGCCCAGTTCTAGCAATAGTCTTTAAAAATTGCTTAGGAATTATCATGTCAGTATCAATATTAATAAGCGGAATACCAGCGGCAACTGAAGAAAGAATGGTAAATTTTTTCATTAAATAAAAGATTGTTAAAATCGTTAAAAACAAAATCTTACTTTCCAAAGATAAATTTTCAATAATCAATTAAAATGATTATATTTTTGTGTTTATGGATTTAATCGATAGATTTTTACTATTTAGATTTTTTAATCTTAATATATCTATTTCCGATATTTTATAAGAATGCTGCAAAAGAATTTTAGTATCATTACTAGTAACAAGAAAAATTTTAGTACCCTCATTTTCTGATTCATTTATTTTTTGCATAAGAATTGTTTTTAATGGCAAAATAACATCCTTGCTAGTGATTAGAATTTCTATTTCATTAATCTTTTTAGGGTTTATTTCTTTTGTATCAAAATTCTTATTAACAGGTGAGGGTAATTTTGTTTCAATATTTTTTGATGAATTATCGGGTTTTTTAAATTTAGGTCGATTTGGTTGTGTTTTTAGATATTCATATTCTTGCTCAGCTGGTTGATTATTATTTATAAAATCATTAAGTTTTTTTACATCGCGAACTAAAATTCTTGTTCCCCCCTCATCTTTTCTAACTAAACATTCAATAACTATTTCACAACCATCTTGCAAAAGATCTCTATTATTTGTTATTAAAGCTTCATCAAAAATTGTTGCTTCAAAAATTCCATATGGATCAGAAATATTTAAATAAGCAAATCTTCCCTTACTTCCTGATCTATGTTTACTTGAAGCTACAACTCCTGCCATTCTAACAATACTATTGTCTTCAATTTCATCTGCTTCGATTTTTGTTGAAAAAATAACGCCGCGTTTTTTTAAATTTACAACATTATCATCAATTGGATGTTCATTTAAAAAAAATCCGAAGGCCTCAAATTCATGTTGTAATTTTTCTGATTTAGGCCAATTTTCTACTTTTTTTAAAGGCGGCTTCATGTCAGAATCAGCAATAGCTCCAAACAAACTCATTTGATTTGACGAAGCCTCTTGCATTGCTTCATTTGCAAAAGAAGATAAAACATCAAAAGATTCTGAAATTTGTCGACGATTTTTATTAATATTATCAAATGAACCTGATTTTGATAATGCTTCGATAGATTTTTTATTAATCATTTTTGGATCAACTCTTTTGGAAAAATCATAAAGATCTTTAAATTTTCCATTTTTATTTCTCTCCAAAATAACCGTTTCAATCATATTAAAGCCAACAGCCTTAATAGCTCCAAGTCCAAATCTAATTGCGTATTTTTGTTCACTTACCATATTATTTAAATTAAAAACAAAATTAAAAATCCAATTATAATTCTATATATCGCAAAGATTATAAAATTGTGATTAGCAACATATTTTATTAACCATTTTATTACTAATAGCGAAGATAAAAAAGAAGATATAATTCCTATAAAAATTATATTTAGATCTGAGTAGGATAGGGTAGATAAATTTTTATAAATATCATAAATACATGCAGAACTAATTGTTGGAATCGCTAAATAAAAAGAAAATTCAGTTGCCACTTTGCGATTAACATTTAACAGCATTGCTCCCAATATGGTTGCTCCCGATCTTGAAACGCCAGGTATCATCGAGACACATTGAAATAAACCAATTTTAATTGCTATATTTGAATTTATTTTTTCAATTTTATTAATAAAAAAAGATTTTTTACTTTTCTCAATAATTATTATTATCAACCCACCAGTTATTAGTGATATTGCAATTACAGTGTTATTAAAAAAGTATTCTTTTATAAAATCATGAAATATTAGTCCAATAATTACCGCAGGAATAAAGGCAAATATTATATTAGAAACAAAAACTTTCTCTTCGGCTTTGTTTATATTAATTAAAACTCTAACTAATTTTTTATGATAGACATATAAAATTGCAATTATACCACCAATTTGTATAGCAATTTCAAATACATTATTTTTAATTGAAGTAAAATCAATTAAGCGAGATAACACAATAAGATGAGCAGTTGAAGAAACGGGAATAAATTCTGTTAAACCCTCAATTATTCCTAAGAAAATTATCTTTAGTATCAAACTATACTCTAATAAAAAGGGCATTTGGTAATTTATAATTATGGTACCTCTGGTCAGACTCGAACTGACACACCCAAAAGGGCAATAGATTTTGAGTCTATCGCGTCTACCAATTCCACCACAGAGGCATTTTGAAGTAAGTAACGAAGAAATTTATTTTAGGGGGATTTTTTAATTGTTTAAGTTTAAATTTTAATTGCTTTTTAATTGGTCGAGTTTGAATTTTCGACCAATTACAAATAAAACAAAAAACTAAAAAGTAAAATTTGATTTTTTTGATTTAGATGATGGTTTTTAAAAAAACTGATCATTAATTGTAGTATTTTCGAATTAAATGTCAAAATCAAACTTTTAGATCAACAAATACTTTCTATA
>CAMASZ010000110.1 GCA_945861125.1 Rickettsia typhi
CTTCATCATTAGGTCCATCGCTTACTAAATATTCAGAAGCAATTTGTTTTATTTCAGCTTCTTTAAATCCTATATCAGCTAAATTACGATAGGCCATTAGTTTTAGACCGTGACAAGATGAGCAAACCTCTTTGTATATTTGATAGCCTCTTTGAATTGATGCTTTATCGAAGCGTCCAAAGATTCCGTCAAATTCCCATTTTAATTGTTTTGGATGAATGGCATAAGTAGCTTTTGCTTCATCTTCGATCTGCGGTGAAGAAGCTTGAGCTATATCAAAATTAAAAATTAATAATAAAATTAATAGATATTTCTTCATTTTATATTTTTAAAAATTAGCAAAATTAACTTTTGCTATGTGATTGTTTATAGTGTTCGTCTATTGATTCTGGTAGTGGTATAGTTTTTTCAAATTTTGGTAATAATGGTAAAATTATTAAAAAATAAGCATAATAATATAACGTTGCAAAGCGTGAAGCAATAACGTACCAACCTTCAGCCGGAGATTTTCCAAGCCATCCCAAAAAAACAAAGTTTAAAATAAATAAGTAAAAGAATTTTTGAAACATTGGTCGATAAGCTCCAGAGCGAACTTTACTTCGATCAAGATATGGCAAAAAGAATAATAATATGATGGCACCAAACATCATCAATACTCCTCCAAGCTTATCTGGAATTGCTCTTAGAATAGCGTAAAATGGCAAGAAATACCACTCAGGAACTATGTGAGCTGGAGTGACTAAAGGATTAGCGGGTATGTAATTATCTGGGTGGCCAAGGGCATTTGGATAGAAAAATAAAAAATAACCAAATATTAAAAAGAAAGCCACAAATCCAACCATATCCTTTATAGTAAAGTAAGGATGAAATGGAATTGAATCTTTTTTAGATTTCATAGCAACGCCACTTGGATTGTTTGATCCAGTATTATGAAGAGCTCCAAGATGTAATAATACTACGCCAACAATTAAAAATGGTAGTAAAAAGTGTAAAATGAAGAAACGATTTAATGTTGGATTATCAACCGAATAACCACCCCATAGCCATTGCACAATAGATTCGCCAACAATTGGTATAGCTGAAAAGAGATTGGTTATAACTGTAGCCCCCCAAAAACTCATTTGCCCCCAAGGCAAAACATATCCCATAAAGGCGGTTGCCATAGTTAGAAGAAAAATTATAATCCCAATCCACCATAAAACTTCTCTTGGTGCTTTATAGGATCCATAATAAAGCCCTCTTATGATATGGGCGTAAAGTGCTATAAAAAACATTGAGGCTCCCACGGCATGAATGTAGCGAATTAGCCAGCCATAATTAACATCTCGCATTATGTGTTCAACTGATTCAAATGCCAGTTTGGTGTTTGGAACGTAGTGCATTGCTAAAAATAAACCAGATAGAATTTGAATTACTAAACATATTCCAGCTAGAGAACCAAAATTCCACCAATAGCTTAAATTTTTAGGATAAGGATGTTTACGTAAAGTGTTTTCAAGTCCTGATATAATTGGTAATCTAGTATTAATCCAAGCTAATATTTTTGATTTTTCAGTAATTGACTGATCTATGTCATTTTGAATTTTATGAAAAATCTCAATTTCTTCTTCAGGAGTGGGGTGTTTTTTATGTTGATTGTTACTATTCTCTGACATGGTTTTTTAGCCAATTTTAATTAAATTATCATTAATAAATTCATAAGGAGGAATTTCTAGATTTTTTGGAGCAGGGCCTTTACGAATTCGAGCTGAACTATCATATTGTGAGCCGTGGCAAGGACAAAACCAGCCTTTATATTCTCCTTGTCCGCCAATTGGTACGCAACCAAGATGAGTACATATGCCAATTGTAATTAACCATTCTTCCTTGCCTTTTTTAACTCGATCTGAATCTAGTTGCGGATCTTTAAGCTCTGATAATTCAACTTTTTGGGCAGATTCAATTTCTTCTTTAGTTCTTCTTTTTATGAAAACCGGCTTGCCACGCCACATTACTTTTTTTTCTTCACCAATTTTGATGTTAGAAATATCAACCTCAATAGAAGCAAGAGCCTGAACATCTTTTGATGGATTCATGCTGTCAATAAATGGCAATATTGCACAAACTGCACCAACCCCTGCAGTGGCATAGGTAGCGTTAATAAGAATTTTACGACGCTTTTCGTCTTTAACTGTTTCAATTTTTTTTTCTGCTTCAGACATTTTTATATTTATTTTAATTTTTTTTGCGACAATTATCACAATTTATATCAATTTATCAAGTTAAAATGGTATAATATTATAATCCAGTTGAACCAAATCCACCAGATCCTCTCGAGGTTTCGTCTAAATTCGTAACCTCTATAATATTAGCTTGTTCATATTTTGCTATTACCATTTGAGCTATTCTCATTCCTCTACTAACAGTAAAATTAATATTTGAATGATTGATTAGTATAACACATATTTCACCGCGATAGTCGCAGTCAATTGTTCCAGGAGTGTTTAAAACGGTGATACCATTTTTCAAAGCTAACCCAGAACGTGGCCTGATTTGAGCTTCAAAACCTTTTTCTAGAGCAATAGCAATTCCGGTTTTAATTAAACTAGTTTCTCCAGGCTTTAAAATAATTGCCTCATCAATTGCAGCCATTAGATCTAAGCCAGCACTACCCTGAGTTTCGTATTTTGGAATTGGTAGTTCACGATAATTTTCTAATTTTTTTATTTTTAGATTGGTCATAAAGCTTTTAAATTTTTTAAATAATTTGATTGAAGAAACAGCTATATTTGCCAGTGTGGCAAGCTACTCCAACTTGTTTAACTTTAAGTAGAATGCAGTCATAATCACAATCAGCAGTAATTGAGATTATTTTTTGTAAATTTCCAGAGCTTTCACCTTTTTTCCAAAGTTGATTACGTGATCTAGAAAAATAAATAGCGTAACCCTCAGATATTGATTTTTCTATACTTTCGAGGTTCATCCATGCCATCATTAAAATTTTATTATCAGTCTCGTTTTGTGCAATTGCTGGGATAAGGCCATTTTTATCAAATTTTAATTTTGCTATTATGTCTTTTATCATTATTGATATATTGAAATTATTGAATTGAGTCTTATTATACCATTTCCAAATGATTCATTTTATTATGGAAATGGTATCATATCATTTTCCATTTTAAATTATAATAATGTTTATTTTAAAATGAGAAATAGTATTGGTAAGTAGATTCAAAATTATTTTATTTATTATTTTATACTAATCAAATAACTAAATATAGATGATAACCTGTACAAGACGCATAGAATTTGATAGCGCCCATAGGATAATTGGTCATGAAAATAAGTGTAAGTTATTGCATGGACATCGTTATGTTATGGAAGTAACTTTTGTAGCAAGTTCTCTTGACAATTTAGGTCGAGTTATTGATTTTGGAGATATTAAAAAAATATTGGGCTCATGGGTTGATGAAAATCTTGATCATAATACAATTTTATCAATAAATGATAAAGAATTGGGTGATAAAATTTCACAAATTACTGGACAAAAAATTTATTACATGCAACAAAATCCAACCGCAGAAAACATTGCTAAACATATATTGGAAGATATCTGTCCAAAAATTTTTCCAAATCATAAAATAAAATGTATAGCGGTCAAGATACACGAAACTCCAAATTGTTCTGCAGAGGTAAGTATCAAAATTTTATGAAAAATTTTTTTTATCGAGTTTATTATGAAGATACAGATGCTGGAGGGGTGGTTTATTATGCTAATTATTTAAAATTCTATGAAAGGGCTAGAACTGATTTTTTACGCAATCTTCAAATAAATCAATCTGGATTAGCTCAAGAATTTAATTTAATTTTTGTGGTGCGAAGTTGTGATATACAATATATAAGACCAGCTCGATTAGATGACTTTTTAGAAGTTTCCTTGGTTATTAAGGAAATAAAATCAGCATCAATTGAAATGTATCAAGAAATCAAAAAAGATGATTTGGTTATTTCGAATTTAAATGTTAGTCTAGTATGCGTCGATAGCAATAATTTTAAACCAAAAAAAATTCCTCAAAATATAAAATCATTACTAAATGCTTGATAATTTTTCACAAAGAATTAATAAAATTTTTGATCAAATTTCTGGCAAAAAATTTATTTCCGAAGATGATCTAAATAATGTATTGAGAGAAATCAGAATTGCTCTACTTGAAGCGGATGTATCTCTTTCAATTGCTAAAAGTTTTATTGAAGAAGTTAAGCAGGAGGCAATCGGTAAACAGGTTTTAAAAACTGTTTCCGCTTCGCAAATGATTATCAAAATTGTTCATGATCACTTAGTTAAGTTACTTGGAAGTAATAATGTTGAAATAAATTTTAATTCACCAGCGCCAATAATAATCTTAATGGTTGGTCTTCAGGGCTCAGGAAAAACAACCAGTTCAGGAAAATTAGCCCTAAGATTAAAAAACAAAAATCATAAAAAAGTACTATTAGCTTCTCTTGATACATATAGACCAGCTGCTGCAACACAACTAAAAATTTTATCTGAAAAAATAGGTGTTGATTTTGATGAATTTGATATCTCAAAAAATCCGGTAGAGTTAGCAATTAAAGCTAAAGAAAGAGCGGTTTCAAGGGGTTATGATGTTTTGATAGTTGATACCGCAGGAAGGATAGCGA
>CAMASZ010000111.1 GCA_945861125.1 Rickettsia typhi
TTTTTTGTTCATGAATCATAAAATTTTTTTCATCAGGTAAGTGTTGATATAAGCTACCGCCTTTTACTACATTAATTAACTGCATACCATTACATATTCCCAATATCGGCATTTTAGTTTTTAACGCTTCTTTAATAAACTTAACTTCAAAATTTTCTCTAATTTTATTTAGTTTTACCGAGCTATGAATTTCAGTAGCACCATAATATTTTGGATCAATATCCACATAGCCACCAACTAGTAATAAGCCATCAATAATATTAATATAATGTTCTATCGAAGAAATATCATATGAAAGCAAAATAGCTAGGCCATTATTATTTGTAATGGCATCAATATAATTTTTGCGTATTGCGTAGTAATCGCTAACGGAGTATCCTTTGTCTGAACCATTTTCAAAATCAGGTATTACAGCTATCATTGGTTTGGAATTTTTCATAAAATAAAAAAGTTAAATAAAAATTGGTAATTAAATTTTAGTTATGTTCAGGATATTATACCAATTATCATTTTAAAATAAACATTCTTCACAAAAATTTTTAGATAAAAAAGTTAAAAAAAGAAATGCTGTATGCCTTTACAACATAAGGCTTTTTAGCTTTTTTAGCAAAAATTTTAAAGAAGATGTTTATAAAACTCTTTAGTATAATTTAAAATGATAATTGATATTATACCAAATCCCATCTTTAAATATTCAATAGAATATTCAAATTCTAACTTCATATTTTTGGTAAAAAAACCTTCAAAAAGCCTCAGCCGTATAGGTATGCGACTTCATTTTTTAAAAATTTTTATCTCAAAAATATTTTGTTATAATTTTATTTAAAGATGGGATTTGGTATTAACTCGAATGATGATGCTAAAGAAGATAATCTAGCTATAAAGCGATAAACCAAAAAATATTCTTCTTTATTTTCAGAAATATTATTAATCAAAGGAATATTATAACTATTGTAGAAGCTTGCGCCAGAAGCATTTAAGCTTGTTTTATTGTCGCGATTTTGATTGGCACGAAATAAATTTTCAACAACATCAGCATTAATCATATAAATTAGAGGTTCACAAGAAAAGTCATTTATTTTATCAGTTGTAGGAATTCCTTCTTGAATAATTACTTTACTATTTTTGGTAGAACCTTTGATTATATTCATCTTATTGCGCTCTTTTTTGTTTATGCTGATTATTTCTTCAGGGGAGTTAACGCTCCAAACCGCCATACCATATGTCCCATTATCTGCTTTTACATAGCAATATGGAGTTTCTTTGATACTGTGTTGTTTATATTTATTTTGTAGATCTTTTAATATTTTATCAACATTATCAATAATACACTGCATTCCTTTTTGTTCTTTAAAATCAACATTACCGCAATTTTGATGAAATGAAGAAATAAGCCAAGGATCAATTTCTAATATCTTTGCTACCTCTATTGCAAATTGATTGTAAATTGTGAAGTGATTAGATTTTGTTCTTTGATGCCAACCCATATTTGGTGAAGGTATTATTGGAATTGTGATATTTTTTAATATATCGGGAATACCATCGGTTAGATCGTTATTTAGTATTATTAAATCCGCTTCAAAACCATTGCTGGTTATTAATTTGTTTTGATTTTTTTTTAATTTAAAAACTTTAAATTTAGAACCGCTTTCTAAATTTATCTCAAAATCATCTTTAATTTCAGGATCAATACTGCCAACAATAATCTCTTTATTACTTCCCATTATGCTAATTAATATTGAGATATTTTCAAAGTAATTAAAATTGCGAGTATGATTTTCTGGGATAATAAGAATTTTATTTACAGAAGAGAAATTTTTTGCAAAAAATTGGGTTGCCATTTTTTTAGCGTTATCTTGGCCAATTTTTGATAGGTTATTAAAGCCGGCAGGATAGCAATTAGTATCGACTGGAGCAATTTTAAAACCAGAATGACGAAGATCAACTGAATTATAAAAAGGAGTGTTAACTTTAGAAAATTTTTCATCAAAAAATTCTTCAATTAATTTTTGATTTTTCTTAATTTTAGAGCTAAGAATTTTAGATATTAAAGACATTAATTTGTGAAATTTTCAGTGTAAGATTTTGGTTTAATCGAAGATTTATTTGGCTGAATTATTTTATAATCTAAGTTATTTTCTTTTGCATATTTTATAGCATCTTCTTTTGATAAAAATTCAAAACGAATTTGTGATAAAGTGTTATTGCTAGAAACCCAGCCCATTAATTGATCAATTGACCTTGAGTTAAAATCTTCAATTGCGCTCAATAGCCATTTTTTACTATTTTTTTTACCCGATTGCATTGCCGATTTGGTTTGCTGATAAATTACATATTTCATAAAAAATATTAATAAAATTTATATTATCTCCTACTTGCAAAGGGAATTGGGAGATATTATTATATCATTTCACATTTTAAAATAAACATTTTTTGCTTAAATTTTTGATTTAAAATTATAAAATTTTAATAACACTCCAAGCGCAATTAAAAATGCACCAAGCCATATAAAATAAACTAGCGGTTTGTAATAAATTCGAATTGCATAATTTTCTTTATCATCTTTGTTGCCAATTACAATATAAAGATCTCCATAGACGCTGTGATATATTGAGCTTTCATTGGTGGTTTGATCGTTAATTGGATAGTAGCGTAATTCTGGTGTTAATTTTGTTAAATCTTGATCATTTTTTTTTACTAAAAATTCTCCCTGCCTGCTAATAAAATTTTTTCCGGCTAAGTAATTTACTTCTCTAAATTCAATTTCATATTTTGCGATATTAAACTTTTGATTTTGTTTTAAATCGATCTCTTTAGTTATTGAAAAGTAACTAGTAATAGCAATTCCAATAATCAATAGAGAAAATCCGCTATGAGCTACTCTAACAGTGATTTTTTGATGTTTATAAAAACTAAGAAGTGTAGATAAAATTGCTAAAAATAATATTAAAATTTTCAATAAGTTTTGCTTATCATTATAATAGAAAATTAATATAGTAATTATTATTGAAAATAACAAAATCAAAATATTTTCAATGGTAAAAATTTTTTTATTAATAAAATTAGAGATAATTAAAAATATTAAAAAAGGAATTATTAAAATACTAAAAATACTATTGTAATATTCCGGCCCTATACTAATAAATTTATCGAATAAACCCCTTAAAAAGATTGGATATAAAGTGCCAAGAAATACTACAAATAAAGCAATCAACAGCAAATAATTATTAATAGAAATTAAAGTTATTTTACCGTTATTTGTATTAGAATTTAATGATTTATCAAAAAAAAGTCTTTTACTGGTTGTTGCAAAAATTAATAAACCTAAGCCACCAATTATTGAGATTATTACAATTATAAAAAAACTTCTACTAGTATCAATTGCAAAGGAGTGTAGGGATGTTAATATCCCTGAGCGTGTTAAGAATATTCCTAGTAAACATAAAATCATAGTTAATATAGATAAAAAAGCACTCCAGAGTCTTAGATAATTATATTGATTTGATAGTTTAAGAGCGTGAATTAAAACGGTGGCAGAAATCCACGGCATTAGAGAAATATTTTCAACTGGATCCCAAAACCAATATCCACCCCAACCAAGCTCCCTATATGCCCACCATGCTCCAAGAGTTATGCCTATCGTTAAAAGGGCGTAAGCAATGTAAAGCCAGTTAGATAGAGAATTGATAATCTTTAAATTAAAATTATTATTTAACAATCCAGCAATAGTTATTGAAAAAACAATAGTAAATCCAAGATAGCCACTATAAAGCATGGGGGGGTGAAGAGCTAATCCAATATCTTGTAATATAGGATTTAAGCCTAATCCTTGAGTTGGAATTGGAAAATTAAGTTTAAAAGGATTCGAAGCAAAAGCGGTATAGGTTGAAAATAAAGAAATAATAAGGCTTTGCGAGCAAATTGCTGTAATTTTTATCTTATTATCCAAACCGCTACAGAAGGCAAATATAAAAGTATAAAAACTTATAACGGTAATTAATAATAGCATTGAACCCTCGTGATTACCCCATGAGCCAGCAATTTTAAAAATCAAAGGTTTTAAATGATGTGAATTTTGATATACATTAACAACCGAATAATCTGAAATTATAAATGAATATATTAAACAAAGGTTGGTTAGAATGGCTATAATTAAAGTTAGAAGAGTTATTTTTTTTATTACCAAGAATAGTTCTTTTGTTGAATATTTTTTATAACAAAAAAAGATTATTGGTAATGTAAGGCTAATTATTGATTGTAATAGTAATAGGGAAAACCCTAATTTAGAAATCATTTAACCCTCATTTAAACTCTTTTTGAAATATATTCTTTGATTAATTCTATATTATTTTCTAGCACATCAAATTTTTCTTTTCTTGAAAGTAAATCGCCTAGATAATTGGGTAGTTTAGGATGGGGCAATTTCAGTGAAACTATTGCCTCGGGAAACTTCGCTGGATGAGCTGTTGCTAGAGTAATGACAACTTCCTTATTGTAACTATCATGTTTAAAAAATTTTTCAGTAGCTAACACTCCAATTGCCGTATGCGGATCAAGGATCTCGGAAGTTTGATCATAATATCTATTAATTGTTGATTTTGTTTCTTGATCATCAATGCGATAAGCAGTGAAATCTTTTTTAATTG
>CAMASZ010000112.1 GCA_945861125.1 Rickettsia typhi
TGATTTGAAGATGAGAGTTAGTATTATATTTTTAAAGATAATAAAAGCAAAATAAAAAAGCTAAAATAAAAAAAATAAAATTAGCTCTAGACAATTTTTTTAAAATATCTAAAAATTCATAACACAATATTTAGTGTTTTAGATAAAAAAAATACACTAAATGTGGGATCAATGATGGATTCATATCAAAACTATAAATAACTCATAATGACAAAAAAAAATATCAACAAATCATCTAATAATGCTAATAAAACTGATTTAAACAACGTTATCAAGAAAAATTTCAACGTTAAAACTGATCCAAAAAAAGATGATAAACTCAGCAATTTTGGAAAAGCAGTTTTGAAAGATCGTTATTTAATGCCAAACGAATCTTATCAAGATTTATTTGCTCGCGTGTCATCATATTATGCTGATAATCAAGATCATGCCAATAGAATTTATGACTATATTTCTAACCTTTGGTTTATGCCAGCAACACCAATATTAAGCAATGGTGGAACTGAGAGGGGTTTGCCAATATCCTGTTTTTTGAATGAGTCATCGGATTCTCTTGATGGAATAGTTAATTTATGGAATGAAAATGTTTTGTTAGCGTCTCGTGGCGGTGGAATTGGAAGTTACTGGGGTAACTTACGTTCAATCGGTGAAACAGTTCGTGGTAATGGTAAAACTTCAGGAATTATTCCTTTTATTAAAGTAATGGATTCACAAACTTTAGCAATTTCACAAGGAAGCCTGCGTCGCGGTTCTGCTGCGGTTTATTTGCCAATAGATCACCCAGAAATTGAAGAGTTTATTGATTTAAGAAGACCTACTGGTGGTGATCCAAATCGTCGATCTTTAAATTTACACCATGGGGTAGTTGTTACTGATGAATTTATGCGAGCAGTGGAAAAAGATGGTAATTTTGAATTAAAAAGTCCCCATAGTGGTCAAACTCTTGATGTTATTAAGGCGAGAGCTTTGTGGATTAAACTTTTAACAGCAAGGATTGAAACTGGTGAGCCCTATATTTTATTTATCGATGCTGTAAATAAAGCAACTCCAAAACATCAACAAGATTTAGGATTAAAAGTAAAAACTTCTAATTTATGTAGCGAAATTACTCTTGCAACCGGAACTGATCACCTTGGTAATGATCGTACCGCTGTTTGTTGCTTGTCTTCGCTTAACTTAGAATATTACGATGAATGGAAAGATAATTCACAAATCTTTGAAGATGTTATGCGATTTTTGGACAATGTTTTACAAGATTTTATTGATAAAGCTCCCGAAGGAATGTCGAAAGCAAAATATTCCGCTATGCGCGAAAGAAGCGTTGGTCTTGGAGTAATGGGTTTTCATTCTTTTTTACAAAGTAAGAATGTGCCAATGGAATCTGCAATGAGTAAAGTTTGGAATAAGAAAATTTTTCAACAAATAAAACAAGGCGTTGATAAGGCTTCAAAGTTATTAGCAAAAGAGAGGGGAGCATGTCCTGATGCTCAAGAAATGAAGGTTGAAGAAAGATTTTCCAATAAATTAGCAATAGCACCAACTGCTTCAATTTCAATTATAGCTGGTAATTCTTCACCAGGAATTGAGCCTTTTGCCGCTAACTCATTTACTCAAAAAACTCTGACTGGTTCCTTTAATGTTCGCAACAAAAATTTGGTTCGATTACTGGAATCTAAAGGAAGAAATACTGAAGATATTTGGTCATCAATTACTATAAATGAAGGATCAGTGCAACATCTTGATTTTCTTGATGAACATGAAAAATTAGTTTTTAAAACTGCTCAAGAAATTGATCAAAGATGGATTGTAGATTTATCAGCAGAGCGTCAAGAATATATTTGCCAAGCTCAAAGTTTAAATATTTTTGTACCTGGTAATGTTTCTAAAAAATATTTACATGAAATTCATTTTCGAGCATGGCAAAAAGGCCTTAAAAGTCTTTATTATTGTCGTTCAACATCAATTCAGCGCGCTGACAAGGTTTCAAATAAAACTGAATTAGATGATATAAAATTTGACTCTAAAAATGAAATTCAAAATAATAATCAGCAAGAAAAATATGAAGAATGTTTATCTTGTCAATAGATACAAACTGTTGATAACTTAGAAAATAAGTTTATGTCTAAAAAATTGGAAACCGAATCAACTTTGCATGATCCTCAGCAAGATGAATCAATACTTGGAACAACTCAAGCAGATGCTTCAAAATTGCATAATCCTCAACAAGATGATTTGCTATATGGAACAATTCCGATGGATACTTCCTCGGATCGATATATAAGTGAAGATGATGGTACTCAAGAACAATCAGGATCAGGTCAACTTTTGCAAGGTGGTCAATGTTTAGGAAGACCGAAAATTCCAAAGCTTGATTTTTCGAAAATAAAAAAACATGAAAAAGGTCAAGAAAATCTTTCTATCGCCCATGAGTTAGGATCTGATGATGGTAATTTATCTTCCGAAGAAGATGATAAGGCAATTGTTAGTGGTTCTGAGGAAAAAGTAACTGACGAATTAGAAAAAGATCCTAGGCCAGATCCTGAAAGGCCAGAATGCGTTCCTAAATTAAATCTTTCTTTTGCAAGAAATGGGACATAAAATCTATTTACTTTTTTTAAAAAAAAATGTAACCTTCAATTAGAGAATTAAATTAATATTTTGTTATAATTTTATTTAAAGATAGAATTTATTATAAAATATCTTTACAAGTTCCCCTTAAAGCTATCAGATAATCATCTGTTTGGCCCCATCGTCTAACGGTTAGGACGTCACCCTTTCACGGTGAAAATACGGGTTCGAATCCCGTTGGGGTCACCATCATAATTCATTTCAAAATAGCAAGTTCAAAAAATATTTTTATATAATTTTATTTAAAGATGGGATTTGGTATTACATCTAGGTACGCTTACCTTTCAAAAATTTTATAATCACAAAAATTTTTTTAAAAAACTTGATTTGCGACAGTGCCATTATTCAACAGTTTTTAATTGAAGTTTATTTTGCTCGTTTAAAAAAATGAAATGCCCACCCTTGTTATAAAAATCAATATTATCAATAATTATTTTTGTTGAGCTTTGATCTAGGCATTTAGGTAAAATATATTTTTTTGTTAAATTAATTATTAAATCAAATTGATTAAAGAAGTTGTTGTTACAAGCAATATCAAGGTCGATTCTTTTTTTTATAACAAGAATTTTTTTATCTTTATAAGAAATATTACAAAATTCTTTTTGACAATTTTTGCATAATTTTTCTTGATGGTTCTTTTGACAATTATTAATAATTCTAAAATTACCTACTTCAAAATATTTTAACCATAAATTTAGTTGTTTTGAAGGCTTTAAATTATCTAAAAAAAATAAACCATTTTCTTGATCATAAATAGTAACAAATTTTTGGTTATAAGGTATTGATATTATTGGCTTGTTGGTATTGTTTGTAAGCGATATAAAAGTTAGAAAAAAAATAATTATTAAAAATATTCTTAATTTAAAATTATTGATTATTGAAAATAGCAACATAGCTATTGTGGCAATAAATAATTGTTTATCGGGCAATGTTGAAGTTTTTAAAACTGCATATTTAAGGTTAGCAATTATTTCAGCGTTATATTCAAAGATATAAATTGCATTACCCATTAGCTCTAAAGTTATTTTTTCTAGATTTAGTGGCATTAGTAATAATGATAAAAAGCCAAGTGGCATAATAATAAATCCAGCCAAGGGTATCGCAGTTATATTGGCAATAAAACCAAGTATTCCAGCGCTTTTAAAGCTATTTAATAAAAAGGGAAGAGTAGTGATTTGTACGAGAATTGATAAAATAATTGTTTTAAAAATATAGCGAATAATTTTAACAATACTCAAAAATAAAGGGCTAACTTCTTTTAATACTTTGTCATTTTCATATTTTGACTGATTATTAAATTCATAAAAAATCAGCAAAGTAAGTATTGAAATAAAAGATAATTGAAAACTTAAGTTGAATAATGAATAGGGATTACCAATGGTAATAATTAGTAGAGAAGTAAATAAGGCTCTTTTGCCATCAAATTTTCTTTCTATTAAAAAACTCAGCATTATTAGAAATATTATTACAAAAGAACGTTGAGCAGGTAAGGGTGAGTTGGCAATCTTAAGATAAAAATAGCTTGAGATTATTGCTAAAATTGCTGATATTTTTCTAATATCATAATTAAGACTAATTTTTTCAAAACTTGCCAGCAAAAATCGAACTGTAACAAAAAAAATTGCGCTAGCCAATGATAAATGAAAGCCAGAAATTGTTAAAATATGTGATAATCCTGAGTTTCTGATATTATTTAAAGTTGTTTTAGAAATTTTATCTTGATCACCAATTAATAATCCAATTGCTATTCCAGCTTCGTCTTCATCGAGAACATTAAAAATTTTATCAGTTATTTTTTTTCGAAGTTTTAAGAACCATTTATCAATGTTATTAACCATTGATTTTTCTACAATCTCAACATTTCCAACGGCAAATCCAAACCCACCAACATCTTTTATTTTTCTGTCATAATTAAAATTAAAATCATCAATAAATTCTTTGTTATTGCTCTCTTTAATAATGGCTCTGAATTTAATTTTGTCGTTAATCTCTGCTTTATTAAAATTATT
>CAMASZ010000113.1 GCA_945861125.1 Rickettsia typhi
TTTGCTCCAGATTTGGTTCGATCTTTCATAGCAAGAATTTCTTTAACTTTAATAGCATCAATTTTTTTTTGACCAACTAAAATAAGGGTGCCAACAATATTTCTTACCATATGATGCAAAAAAGATTTTGCACTTATATCAATATAAATTTGATGATCTTTTTGAGTAATCAGTATGTTGTCGATAGTTTTTATTGCGGATTTTGATTGACATTGTGAGTCACGAAAAGATGAAAAATCATGTTTTCCAATTAGAAATAATTTTGCTTCATTCATTAAATTTATATCGAGTTCTTTTGCAATGTGCCAAGCTCTTTTTTTATCTAATGTTAAGGGATATTTTCGATTAATGATTATATAGCGATAATAACGCATTTTTGAACTTAAGCGAGCATTAAAACTATTGTCAACCAATTCACAATCAATAACTACAACATCTTCTCCTCTTAAGTAATAATTAAGGGCCATTATAACTGTATAATTTGAATATTTTTTATTTAAATCAAAATGAATTGTCTGACATATGGCGTGAACTCCTGCATCAGTTCTACCTGAAGCACAAATTTTTACTTTTTGATTACTAAAAAAATAAATAGATTTTTCTAAAACACCTTCAATAGTTTTTAATTGAATATTCTTTTGCTTTTGAAATCCGCTGTAATTGGTGCCATCATATTCAACAGAAACCTTATATCTAAATTTCATAAATCAATTCTTTCTAAATTTTTATATTCATGATCAATTTCAGTTTTTTTGGCGATAAAGCCGTTTTTTGGGTCATTAAAAAAGTTAAATAATTCTTTTAGAAATGTTTCAGTTTTTAAAATAACAGCTTCAATTTCTTTATAATCAATACCAGTTTTTAATGATTTAGATTTATTTGGTGACAATTTCCAATATTCTAGAGAGTTAATGTTTTTATTGATAAATTCTTGTGAATTCTTGATTATTAAGGCAATTATTGGGAGTTGTGGCTCTTTACCAACTAATACACTTCTATTTGAAGGTATTGTTCCAGTTTTATAGTCAATAATATTCAACAAGTTATCATTATTAATAATAATTCTATCAACCTTGCCGTATAGTGATATATTGTTAATTTTCATAGAAATCATGGTCTCTGTATAGGATTTTAACTTTTCTAATTCTTTATTTTCATCTAAAAAATTACTAAAAATTTTTTCAAATTTTGAGTACCATAAAATTTGATCACTTTTAGTACAAAAATATCTTTTAAAAATCTCTAAAAAATTAATCTCATATTTGTTATTAACATATTCTTCAAGGCATTTATGAACAAAGCTTCCAAACTCAGAATAGCTAGGTTCATAATCAATTTTTTTTAATTCTTTAATTTGTAGAATTTTCTTAGCATAAATGTAATAAGGATCAGAGATTAATTTTTTTATCTCGGTTATAGAATATTTTTTTGGTCTAAATTCTAGATTTGGTTTAGGGCAAGGAGTATTGATTTTATTGAATCTAATTGAATTATCATTGTTATTTTTAAAATTGTAATTTGGTAGTGAAATTTTATTTTTTTCAAGAATAGTTTTTAATTTAATTAAAAAAGGTGAGGGTGATAATTCTAAAGAATTAATATTTTTAGATCTAGTTATTACAATTTTCTTATTAGACATGTAATTACAAAAATCAAAAGCGTTTTGTCCTAGTTTTTTTGCTGATTTATCAATACCCAATTCTCGCTTTATTTGCTTTCCAATCCAGCCAGAAGAATCATTTTTAGGAAAATCATTTTCATTCATTGAAGCTAGAATTATTATATCAAAATTAAGTAACCTTGCTTCAATTGGAGATAGAATATTGATATTGGAGTTCTCAATTGTTGTCTCTAGAAAATTTAATTGTGAAATCAATATCTTTAATTCTTCAATTGAGTAAAATTGATAATTAATTGATTCTAGAAATTCAAATAATTTAAATATTTCTGTTTTGGCTCTATCATTTGAAATTAGGTAATAGAAATTTTGCTCACTAATCGCTTCAACGCTTTGTATTAAAGTGCTAATTTTATTGTTTTTTGGCAATAAATTGCAGAATTCATTAAAAATATCATTTAAATATTGATTATTTTTGATTGCTTCACTAATACCTTCTAATCCTTCGCAAACTCTTTGATTTCTGATAATTTCTATTTCAAAATCTTTGATAAAATTTTTATTTTTTGAAAATTTACATAATGGATGTTTTAGAAGTGTAAGTAAATTATAAGAATCAAACTTGCTAAATTTGATTTCAGTTAAAAGTAGAATAAAGTTAATAAAATTAGAGCTATTCAAATTTTGGAAATATGAATTATTAAAAACCACTTTTTGATTATTTAAATTGACTTTTAATAGCTCAACTAGATTGATATTATTGGTTACAATGCCAATTTTTTTCTTATGATAGTTCTCGATAATAATGTCAAAAATTGCTTTGGCTTCTTCGCATTCATTTTTTAATTCAATCAGTTTTACGTTTTCAGCTAAATCTTCGTTTAGTTCTGTAAAATCAAAAAGTAAATTAGATTTTTGCCACTCAATTGTTTTTTCATAAGGTTTTGTTGTTAATGAAATCAATTGCTGCCTAGATTCACAAGATAATCTATTTTCATTAATGATTATATCTTTTATATCAGTTTTTTTTATTGTTAGAATTTTGATTAATTGATACAAAAAAAATTGTGAATGATTTTCTTTATCGTATAAATCTTTTTGCAAGCCCTGCAGAATTACATAACCATTGCTATAATTGAATATTGTTTTTATGAGTTTTTGTCCTGCTTTAATGCTTCCGGTAGAGCCAGCGATAATTATTGGATTTTTAACATTATTTTCTTCTATAAAATTACAGAGTTTTTTTATAACAAAATTTTGATATGATGATTCTAAAATTAAATTTTCTTTGATTAGTGTATTTTTTATTTGGGTGTAAAAATCTTTTAAAAATTCTAAAGTTATTTGACGGTGTCTAGAAATATCTGAATCATCAATATTAAAAATTGTTTGAGAACTAATTTCTTCATTTTCAATTTCGTTAAAAATTTCTTGAAAATGAATGGCAACTTTAATTATCTGATTATAAGGCATGTCCCTGAAAAATGTCAGCTTCTCAATTTCTTTAGTAAAGAAAAAAATTGTTTCTAAGTGATTTAATAATTTTTTCTCGAAAAATTCTTCTACATATGATTTTATACGAATATTATCTAATGGTTTTTGAGTTTCTAAATTTAGTATATCGTCAAATGAAATATCTGAAACTGCTTTGATAATTGGAAATACACCGCTATATTTTGAGTTAACAAAAATATTTTTTAATTCCTTGCAAGAACGATGATTTGGTAAATATATTCTAAGCTGAGGAATTTCTTTTTTAAAATTATTGCTTAGCCAATAATAAAGACTGTTAAGAAAATGATAATTAGCAGGAATATTAAAAATATTATTAGATGAGTTCACTTTAAAAAAGTTAAAATTATAAAACTCAGTATTTTATTTTTTTAATAATATTATTCAAATAATCTTGATTTATAGGAATTTTAATATTTCTTTACAATAACGTATTTTTAAGACAAAAAATTATCAAAAGAGTTATATATACCAAATTCAATCTCTAAATCAAATTATAACAAAATATTTGTTCCAGTCGCGCTAAAGCGAGCGATACGATTTTTTCGATAAAAATCTTTAAAAAATGAAGTTGCATACCTATACGGCTGATGCTTTTTAAAGATTTTTTTACCAAAAATATGAAGTTTAGAATTTGAACATCTTAATTAAATATTTAAAAATAGGAATTGACATAAAATAAAATTTTTTAAATAGTATTGAAATAATATGAACATAAAAAATTAATTTAAAATTCTATGAGAAGTATACCTTCAAGACCTGATGAAGCTCTGTTCAGTCTTATTGCAAATGATTCACTTTGGTCGAAACATGATACTCATAAAATTACAGAACTAATTAATCAGGGAGCGAGTGTTAATGTCGTCGATGAAAATGGTAAAACCCTTATTCACATAGTTGCTCAAAATGATCGCACTCACATAATTGAAACTCTAGTAAGATTGGGAGTCGATGTAAATCAGGCTGATAATGTCGGTGCAACTCCTGTTCATTATGCTGCTTACAATGGTCGTACTGAGGCAATTGAAACTCTAGTAAGATTGGGAGCTGATGTTAATAAGACTGATAATAATGGTAAAACTCCTATTTATATCGCTGCTATAAATGGTCGTCCTAATTCAATTGAAACTCTAGTAAGATTGGGAGCTGATGTTAATAAGGCTAATAATGATAATGAAACTTCTGTTTATTATGCTGCTGAAAATGGTAATGCTGGGGCAATTGAAATTCTGGTAAAATTTGGAGCAGATGTAAAAAAAGCTAATCGTATAGGCAAAACCCCTCTTTACATAGCTGCTGAAAATGGTAATGCTGGGGCAATTGAAATTCTGGTAAAATTTGGAGCAAATTTAGAAAGTGCTGATCATGAAGGCAAAACTCCTCTTTACATAGCTTCTGAAAATGGACATACTCAGGTAGTTAAAATCTTAATTGCAAATAAAGCGGATATTAATAACAAATATATTACTTTTA
>CAMASZ010000114.1 GCA_945861125.1 Rickettsia typhi
TTTTAATTCTAAATTTTTAGACAATATAACATCAAATTCATGTACATAAATATACATTAAAGCAGACATTGAAACTACAAAAATAACAGAGGCAAATAATGATAATTTATTATTAATTTTAGCCATTATTTTTATTTCTAAAAAATAAGCATAGATAGTCATTAATATGCCTAGATTGATATATAAAAAACTTATTTTTTGATATTTATAAGAAAAAATTGTTAAAATCACACCGACAAAAATTATGCAAAAAATAATTGTTAAATTTTTAAAATTATAAAAAACTTTAAATTTTTGATTTGGCAATTTTTTATAATGATAAATAACAATAAAAATTGCATGAAAAATAAATATAATCGGTAAAATGGTGTAATACCAAGAAATTAGAAAAATTCCCCCCAAATAATAAAAAAATGGTATTGTTAAGAATAATCCAAGCAAAAATTTTCCTTCATATGATAGCACTTTTTTCGTTATAATAATTGCTGTAGCTCTTAATCCAAAAATTACCAAAACAGAAAAAAACACTGCAAATTGATCATAAGTACCAATACTTTCCAATAAAATTAGAGCAATAGTTGCAAAAAAAACTATCAACAAAATTGAATCATTCTTACTTGATTTTGAATAAGGAAAAACTAAAGCTAGGCCAAGAAAATAAACAATCTGCGATAAATTAAAAAATATATTATTGATAAAAACTTTATAATTTGAATAACCGGGATAAATAATGTTAAGGGCTGGAATCATCTTATAAAAAAATTCTGGAATAAAAAATATTATCCAAAATACATAAAGTAAAATTGCTATAACAGCAATAATCTTATCAAGCTCTATAAAATATAATAATCTGTTAAAGAAAGTTTTATATTTAGAAGATTGATCTATAAAAGTTTCTTTGGTGAATAATAAATATGATTCTAAAAAAATTATAATAATTGTGTAATGCGGTTTTAAACAACAAATAAAGCCAATTATAAGACCTCTTATTAGCAAATATTTTTTGGTAGTTTTAGATTTACTTTCAAAACTATATGCTAAATACAAGATTATACTTATTATTAAAAAACTGGTTTTGGTGCCATAATCATGGAATTTAACACTTAAAGGACGAATAAAGAAGGCCAGATAAAAAGATATTACCAGTAAATTATACTCTATTTTATTATCAAAAAAAGTTGTTTTCTTAATTAATTTTGTGGAGTGCCATATTGCAAGAATTGCAATTAAATTAATAAAAATCTCAGAAAATATTATTGGACTAATATTTAAAAAATTCGCAATCTTATATTGGAGTGCATAGATATAAAAAACCAAAGGAAAATTACTCTCAAAAAAATCATAATAATATCTCTTACCTTCAACAATCTTTTTAGCAAGGCCAATGTAAATAGCGCTATCGGGACCTATATCAAAAATTGATCTTAAATATAAAGAAAGCATTAAAATTAAAGAACATGCGCCATATAAAAAATAGTTTTTAGATAAGAAATTATTATTCATTTAAAAAATTTAAAAATTGAAAATTACTTCAAAGTTTTTATAGTTAGTGCTGTTGAAAATAAACAAAAGTTATAAAAACTAGATTTTTTACTTTTCTCATACACTTTATACTAATTTATAACAAAAATTTTGGGGGCATTTTTGTTTTTTAAAGCAGAAATTAAACCAAATAAACCATAATAAATTTATGTCAAAAACCGTAACAATTGCTTTTGGAGATGGTATAGGTCCTGAAATAATGGACAGCACGCTTAAAATATTACAACACTCCGAAGCTAAGATCAAGCTTGATACCATTGAAGTTGGAAAAAAAATTTATGAAAAGGGTTTTAACTCTGGCCTTATGCCTTCCGCTTGGGAAAGTTTAAATAATAGCAGAGTTTTATTGAAAGCTCCGATTACAACGCCTCAAGGTGGTGGTTATAAAAGTTTAAACGTTACTTTAAGAAAAAAACTAGGACTATTTGCCAATATTAGGCCCGTCTCTTCTTTTTTTCCATTCATTGCTACAAAATTTCCTAAAATGGATGTAGTTATAATTCGTGAAAATGAAGAAGATCTCTACGCTGGAATTGAACATCGCCAAACTGAACAAACCTTTCAATGCTTAAAATTAGTAACTAAAAAAGGTTGCGAAAAAATAATCCGCTATGCTTTTGAATATGCCATAGCTAACGGAAGAAAAAAAGTAACTTGTTTTTCTAAAGATAATATTATGAAAATGACCGATGGTCTTTTTCATAATACTTTCAATGAAATAGCCAAAGATTATCCACAAATTCAAACTGACCACTATATTATCGATATAGGCTGTGCAAGACTTTCTTCTAAACCAGAAATTTTCGATGTAATCGTTACTATGAATCTTTATGGCGACATAATCTCTGACATAGCCGCTGAAATATCTGGCTCAGTTGGTCTTGCTGGTTCCGCTAATATTGGTAATGACTATGCAATGTTTGAAGCAATACACGGATCAGCCCCAGATATTGCCAACAAAGATATTGCCAATCCAACTGGATTATTAAACGCTACAATAATGATGCTAGTTCATCTCAATGAAAGTGAAACGGCAAATTTAATAAGAAACGCTTTATATAAAACAATTGAAGAAGGAATGCATACTCCAGATATTTATAATGAAAAAACTAGCCAGAAAAAAGTTGGTACTCAAGATTTTACTAACCAAATAATTAAAAATTTAGGCAAAAAACCAGAAACTCTTTCTTTAGCTAATTATCAAAATTATCAAAAATCAAATATTAGCAATTCATTAACCCTAGAAAAATCAGTATCAGACAAATCATTAATTGGTTTTGATTTATTTATTGATTGGCAAGAATCATTTGAAAATCTCTTAACATTTTTAAAAAAAATGGAAAGTGAAAAATTTGAATTGAAAATGATAAGTTCAATGGGTCTACTACTATGGCCTTTAATTGACCAAAACTCATTTCCAAATTTTAATAAGGGTTTAACTATTCTAAGATTTATTGGCAAAGGAATATCAGGAAAATCAAGCAATGATATTATTAATCCTAACATTAAAATTAGCAATTTAGATATTATTGATCTGTTAAAATATTTAAATGATCAAAAAATTGAATTTGTTAAGTATGAAGGCTTATATTTATTTGATAACAAACCAGCATTTAGTTCGGGTCAGGGAGAATAAAATGATTACAGATTTTAATAAACAACAAATAATTGATACCCTAGAAAAAACCTTAACAACTTCCAGTATCTATTGGCAATCTTTATCTCTAATTATTTGTTTTGTTACTGCCTATTTTTTTTACAATTTAATTATTCAAAATATCATTCCAAAAATAATTTCATCATCCAATGATGCTGGTTATTTTAATCAAATTTTTAAAAGATATTTTTTACCACTATTATATCCATTACTTTCTTTATTTTGGCTTGCTCTTGGCTTTGTAATATATATACAATTTTTCAAACAAACCATCATTTTTTCAACCACTATTAAATTAGTATCATTATTTTTATTTTTAAGGTTCTTAAGAATTTCTTCAAATAGCACTTTTATTGCCAACGCCGCAGGATTTTTTCTTATACCAACACTTATTCTTCATATTTTTGGCCTATTAGAATCCACGATAAACTATCTTGATGAAATCGCTTTTCAAATAGGAAAATTAAAAATTTCAGTTTTTTTAATAATTAAGGGTGTAATTACCTTATTGCTAGCATTCTGGGCTTCAAATATAGTGAGCAGAAAAAGCAAGTCTTATATTGATAGTAACAAAAATATTAAATCAAGCACCAAAGGAATAATTAGCAAATTTATTGACATTATAATTTATGCTGTAATTTTGATTATTATTTTAAAAACTTTTGGCGTTGATATGACAACCCTTGCAGTTATTGGAGGTGCGGTTGGTGTTGGTATCGGATTTGGTTTACAAAAAATTGCTTCCAATTTTATTAGTGGCATAATTTTGCTTTTTGAAAAATCAGTTGAAGTTGGAGATATAGTAGAACTGGATAATGGCAATATATATGGCACAATCAAACATTTCGGCGGTAGGTATACCTTAGTTGAAGCATCTGATGGTAAAGAAATAATGATTCCTAATGAAGAATTTATTATTAATAAAGTAACAAATTGGACTTATTCCAACAATCGTGCTAAAATTGAAATTAATCTTGGAGTTGCCTACAATTCTAATTTGGATAAGGTAAAAGAAATTATGATTAATTGTGCAACCGAACATCAAAGATGTTTAAAATATCCAGAAATAGAATGTTACATCAAAGATTTTGCTGAATATGAAATAAAATTTGTACTATATCTTTGGATTAGCGATATAACTGAAGGTAGACTTAATGTTAAAAGCGATATTATGAACAATATTTTCAAAAAATTTGGCGAAAACAATATTGAAATTCCTGTTCCACAGCGCGAGCTAAAAATAGTCAATGACAAGTTATTTCAGCAATAATACTAAATCCCATCTTTAAATCAAATTATAACAAAATATTTTTGCCAGTCGTGCTCTAAGGCAACGACACAATTTTATTAGTCGTGCCCTAGGGCAACGACACGATTTT
>CAMASZ010000115.1 GCA_945861125.1 Rickettsia typhi
CTTAATTTTAAAATTTCTAATATTTTTCTTGCAACTTCCACTTGCAATAACGCATCTTTTTCATTCTTTATTTTTTTTTCTAAATTAGAAATTCTTTTTTCAAGACTATCATAATCAGCAAGGATTAATTCTATTTGGATTAATTCAAGATCTCTTATTGGATTTATTGAATTTTCTACGTGGGTAATGTTTTCATCTTCAAAACATCTAACAACATTAATTATAGCATCTACCTCTCTAATATGAGATAAAAACTGATTACCTAAACCCTCTCCTTTACTAGCTCCCCTTACCAATCCAGCAATATCAACAAATTCAATTTGAGTAGGTATTATTTGTTGAGAATTCGCAATTTTTGATAATTTTTGTAACCTTTCATCAGGAACATTAACCCGACCAATATTTGGCTCAATGGTACAAAATGGGTAATTGGCAGCCTCCGCTTGTGCAGTTTGAGTTAAGGCATTAAACAATGTAGACTTACCAACATTTGGTAAACCAACAATTCCACATTTTAGAGACATATAAAAAATTGATTAAAAAATTTTATTTAAAAAAATTTCAGTTTTAGGTTAAAAAATTACTATATTTATTTATTTAATTTTATAGTCTTAAAAAATATAAGAACATATAAAAAATTATATCATTTCTACTAAAAAATTACAGATTAAACGCATATTTTTGTAAATCACAAATAAGCAAAAATAAAATTTATAACCAATTGATCAAAAGATCTATGAAAAAAACTTTACTTATCCTAGTAATATTAATTAATAATAGCTGTCTATTCAGCAAAAAAATAATTTTAGTTAGTAAAGAAAATATAAAATTAGAAGAAGTTAAATTTTCAGAATTAGAAGGCTGGGAAAATGATGATCATAAAATGGCTTTACAATCCTTTCTTCATTCCTGCAGAAAATTTGCTAAAATGGCAGAAGAAAGTTCAATTGGTGGTAAAATAGGCAATATAAAAGTTAAAGATTTTCGCGATGTATGCGAAATTTCGGAGGCATTAAAAACATTAAATTCTAAACAAGCTAAAAATTTTTTTGAAAATTGGTTTAAGCCATTCTTAATATATTCAAATAATGGTTATAATAATGGCCTATTTACTGGATATTATGAAGCATCTCTTAATGGAAGCTTTACAAAAACAGACAAATATAAATATCCAATTTACGGCAAACCAAAAAATTTAAGTGAAAACCCTATGATTACAAGACAGGAAATTGAAAATGGTGCACTTGAAAATCAGGGATTAGAAATAATTTATGTGGATGATAAGGTTGAATTATTTTTTATGCATATTCAGGGATCTGGAAGAGTAAAGCTTGATGATGGTCGCGAAGTTAGAATATCATTTGCAGGAAAAAACAAACAACCTTTTGTTGCAATTTCTAATCAAATGTATGAAAAGAAATTAATTGAAAAAAACAAACTAAACTCCGCCGGAGTAAGAGAGTGGCTAAAACAAAATCCTGAACAAGCGGATGAAATAATGAATATAAATCCTTCCTACACTTTTTTTAAAATTTCACAACAAGATTATGTAATTGGATCACAAGGAGTTCCACTAACTCAAGAAAGATCTCTTGCTGTTGATAATGAGTTTATACCATATGGCTTACCTATGTGGTTGAACACTAATTTAACAGTTAAAAATGGCACTAAAATTCCTTACTCCCACCTATTTATTTCACAAGATACCGGCTCAGCAATTAAAGGAGTTATTCGCGGAGATATATTTTTTGGATATGGAAAAGAAGCTGAGGAGAAAGCTTTTTATATGGCATCAAAAGGTAATTACTATGTTTTATTACCAATAAATCTAGTTGATAGGCTAAGAAAAAATTAAATAGTTACAGAACTAAATAATACTAATTATCTTATACCAAATCCCATCTATTAAATGTTTGAGTAAGATATTCAAAGATTTAAAGATAGGATTTGGTATTAAAAGATACTGAAAATTATAAAACATCTTCTAAAGATTTATTATTTTTATCATTTCTTTGCTTTAGCACGACTAAAAATATTTTGTTATAATTTTATTTAAAGATGGGATTTGGTATTAGTTTAAAGATTTTTTGTTGCTGTGAAATTTTCTACCAAAAATATTAATCACTTTTAATTCTTTAAAATCTTTAGAAAATACTAAAGCCTTACCTTTTCTTGTTGGAAAAATATTATTACGAAGATCAGAAATTATTTTTTTAGCATGACCGAAGGGGGCAATAAATTCGATAATCCAGCCATTATTGCCACTATTCCAATCTTGAGGTTTAAGTTTATATTTGCCTTGAATATAAAGTTTTTCAACTTCGTCAGATAAAAATGCCCAACAAACAAAACCTATTGGGAGACCTTGTTTATTGTGATAAATTCTAAATTGATTACAATCAATCGCATGAATAAAAATATTTCTTAAATCATGCAAATTATAAGAAATATGCAAATCAGATCCTATCATTAGCGAAGCGACTTCGCCAATAATCTTAAACCTCTTCTCTGGTGCCATTTTTCTTAAAATGGACATATTTTTTATATTATAAAATCATCTTGAGTCAAAAGATGAATGCCGCTTAATTTGAAAATGAAATTAGAATTTTTATCGTCGATAATTGTATCAATTCCGTTGTTAGTTATTTCTAGGGAGTCAAAAGATTTAATGCCAACATTTGAAATATCAATCAAATCTTCTTGATTATTAAAATCAACAATAGTGTCAATTTCTTGGGCTGTTGAAGATAATAACGACTCAAAGCTGAATATATCATTTCCTTGATTACCAGAAATAATATCAGCTCCTTTGCCAGCGTATATTACATCATTTCCTGTGCCACCATTAATTACATCATTGCCATCTTCATCATAAATAACATCTGAACCATTGTCGCCATTTAGAGTGTCATTGCCTCTGCCTCCTTTTATTATGTCATTACCTTCGTCACCTTCGATTCGATCATTTCCTGAAGAACCAGTTAACATATCATTTCCAGCGTCACCGGATATTCTATCTTCTAGTTTAGAATTTAAAGATGAATAAATTGTAGCACCATCTGTTCCAGAATATGCCAAGACTATATCTTTTAAGCCGTCGCCATTTAGATCAGAAATTATTTTTTGATAAGAATTATAATTACCAAAATTACTATTGTCAGATATTTTTCTGTCAAAATCATTTGTAAAAGTGCCGTCGCCATTTGAAAATGCTACATTTAAGTAAACTCCTTCTGAACCAGAATAAATATAGGCTAAATCTTCTTTACCATCATTATTGGCATCAAGCAAGATTTTTTCATATAGGTTGGAATTGAAAGTGAGTTTTGATTCTATACCAACTTTAACTTCGCCAAAAGTTCCATTGCCGTTTGATAGTGAACTATAAATATATTGATGATTCCAATTATCATCCCAAACAAAAATTATATCTTTATTGCCATCACCATTGAGATCGGTAAACATTTTTTTATAAGAATCTAAACCACCAAAACCTCCTAGAACTGAAGGTGATATCTTTCCACCAACTAGATTTGCAAAAGTGCCATCACCATTGGAAAGAGCTGTATAGGTATAAACCCCGTCTGAACCAGAATAAACATATACCATATCTTCTTTACCATCTTTGTTAGTATCAAGCATGAATTTTTTGTAAGTATTTTCAGATCCAAAATTTGATGCTGATAAAAGCTTTCCGGTTGCATTTTTAAATGTACCATCGCCATTAGAAAGTGAAGTATAGATAGCTAAACCAGCTCCAGAATATGTAAAGACTATATCTTTTAAGCCATCATTATTTACATCAGAAATTATTTTTTGATAAGAATCTACGCTACCAAAATTACCAGAAAATTTTTGTCCACCAACTAGATTTGCAAAAGTGCCATCACCATTGGCAAGAGATGTGTAGGTGTAGAGTCCAGAAGTTCCGGAGTAAACATATACCACATCTTCCTTACCATCTTTGTTAGTATCAAGCATGAATTTTTTGTAAGTATTTTCAGATTCAAAATTTGATGCTGATAAAAGCTTTCCGGTTGCGTTTTTAAATGTACCATCGCCATTAGAAAGTGAGGTGTAAATTGCAGCACCATCTGTTCCAGAATATACAAAGACTATATCCTTTAAGCCATCGCCATTTACATCAGAAATTATCTTTTGATAAGAATCTACGCCACCAAAATTACCAGAAAATTTTTGTCCACCAACTAGATTTGCAAAAGTGCCATCACCATTGGAAAGAGCTGTATAGGTATAAAGACCAGAAGTTCCAGAGTAAACATATACCACATCTTCTTTATCATCTTTGTTAGTATCAAGCATGAATTTTTTGTAAGTATTTTCAGATCCAAAGTTATTAGAGGATAATTTCTTGCCATCTAAAAAGTTAAAATTTTCACTAAAGCTATCTAATCCATTATTATTTAAACAAGTAATAATTAAGCTTTGATCAAAGCTAATAATATCAGCCTTGCCATCGCCATTAATATCGGCTAATTCTCGTGGATAGTAATTAAAATTGTTGGTG
>CAMASZ010000116.1 GCA_945861125.1 Rickettsia typhi
TATGAAAATTATTCCATTGATTATTTCTGGTGGCTTGGGAACTAGACTGTGGCCAATATCAAGAAAAACTCACCCAAAACAATTCTTAGATTTTTTTGATAATACAAGTTTATTTGAAAAAACTATTTTAAGATTTAAAGATGATCAAGATTTTACTAAACCAATTATTGTTTCAAATCACGAGCACCGTTTTTTAATTGCTGAACAGCTTAGAAAAAATAATATTTCTGCTAAATCCATTATTCTTGAGCCATTTGCTCGTAATACCGCTCCAGCTATAACTGTTGGAGTTCTTGATGCAATTAAAAATAATGAAGATGCTATAATTTGCGCAATGCCTTCTGATCATTTAATCAACAATGAAAAAGAATTTTTATCAAAATTAAAACAAGCTAAAAAAGTTTGTGAATTAGGGTTTATAGTAACCTTTGGTATAAAGCCAGACCGTTATGAAACTGGTTTTGGTCATATTGAAATTGATCAAGAAAATAGAATTATTGAAGATGTTTATGTTGTTAAAAGATTTGTTGAAAAGCCAAATAAAAAGAAGGCCAAAGAATTTACTGATAGTAAAAATTTCTTTTGGAATAGTGGAGTTTTTATGTTTAAGGCCAAGCAATTTATCAAAATTCTACAAGAAATTAATTATCAGATTTATAATTTATGCAATTTGTCATATCAAAAATCACAAACAGATCTTGATTTTATTAGACTTAATGAGGAGGAGTTTATAAAATTGGATAATATTTCATTTGACTATGCTATAATGGAAAAGACTAAAAAGATTGCTATTATGCCAATTGATGTAGCATGGTCTGATATTGGTTCTTGGAGCGCCGTTGCTGAAATTTCTGCAAAAGATTGTAATAATAATACTTTAATTGGAGATGTAACTGCAATTAGTACCAAAAACTGTTACATTAATTCTCGAGATAAATTGGTTGGAGTTGTCGGGGTTAAGAATTTAATAATAATTTCAATAAAAGATGTTACTTTAATTGTTAACAAAAATAATTCACAGGATGTAAAAAAAATGTATGAAATTCTTGATAAAATGAAGCGCGAAGAATGTAGTGTTCATTCAAGAGTTTTAAGGCCTTGGGGCAGTTTTGAGATTATTGATTTAGATCAGGGTTTTAAAGTAAAGAGAATAATTGTTAATCCGCGCTCCTCATTATCTTTGCAAATGCATAATCATCGAGCTGAACATTGGATTGTAGTTAAGGGCTCTGCTCATATTACATGTGATAATAAGCAGTTTATTTTGAATGAAGATCAGTCAAACTATATTCCATCTAAGACAAAGCATAGACTTGAGAACAAAACTGATAATTTTTTAGAAATCATTGAAGTTCAAACCGGCGCTTATCTTAAAGAGGATGATATTATAAGATTTAATGATAATTACGGAAGATAAATGCAATTATTTCTAATAATTTTTTATAATCAAATTTTGATTTCTTTTCGAAAGCCTTCAAAAATTCTGGCTAATTCAATATTTTTTGCAATTTTTGTTAGTTTTTTTGCAATGGTTTTAAGTCCTGACAAATCTGAGCTAAATCCAAATTTAATGGTGACAATAATTTTATTCTCACTGCTATTTTCAATATTAATATTTTCAGGAGATTTTTTACATCAAGATTATCAAGATGGAACTTTAGAGCAAATAATTAATGCTTGCAGTAATATTGAAATTTTTATTTTAGCAAAGATGTTATGCAATTGGTTAGAATCTTGCATAGCAATAATATTGATTGCGATATTATTTTTTTATTTAAATGGTTTTACAAACAATTTTTATCCAAAATTACTATTACTACTTTTTATCACTCTAAATGTTAATTTTATTTGTACTTTTTGTGCTAGTTTAGTGATGATAAATAGCTCAAATTTAATAATCAGTATAATAGCTTTGCCGTTAATACTGCCAATTTTACTTATTGGTCATTTGGCAATTTTAGAGCAAGAAAAATTATTACCATCAATAATTGCATTAACAATTTTTAGTGGAGGAGTTTCGGTGATTGCAACTGCAAAAATTGTTAAAATTGCTTTGGAATAATTTTTATGTTTAAATTATTGAAGCGTTGTAAATTCTAACTTTATTTATAAGTTTTGTTGTTGATTAATTTACTACTCATCGTGTATTATAACATTTCCAATATTAAATGTTAAATTGAGCAAAATATTTTTTTAAGTTAAAATGGTCATTATAACAAATAAAAACTGGCGTAATTTTTTTAAAATTTTTAAATAGTTTATTTAAAATGACTTACGACAAAAATAACATTTTTGCCAAAATAATTAGAGGTGAAATCAAGGCGCAAAAAATTTATGAAGATGAACTTGTTTTAGCCTTTAATGATATATCAAAAGCCTCCCCTATTCATGTTTTGGTTGTTCCTAAGGGTGAGTATGAAAATTTTTCTGATTTTAACAATAAAGCTTCAGATCAGGAAATAAGCCATTTTTTTAGAAAAGTTAATAAAATTGCTAAAGACTTAAATTTAGATAATTCAGGTTTTCGCATTATTACCAATAATGGTTCAGATGCCCATCAAACTGTAAAGCATTTTCATGTTCATATTTTGGCTGGAAAAAAACTTGGACCACTACTTTCTTCAGACAATCAATTAAGATAAATTATGGAAAAAAAAATACACGAATCAACGCGAATAATACATGCCGGTAGACACCCCAAAGAACAGGGTTGGATGGTTAATCCGCCAATTTATCAGACCTCGACTATTGTTTTTCCTACTTTGAAAGACTTCCTATATGCTGAGCGTGGTTATTCAAACAATGATTTAGTGCAACCATACGAATTAAAATATGGTCGCTATGGAACGCAAACAAACTTTGCCCTAGAGCAGGCTATTGCAGAAATTGAAGGCGGTTATAATACTTTTGTAACATCTTCTGGTGCCGCTGCAATTAATACCGCTTTAGTTGCCTTTTTAAAACAAGGTGATCACATGCTATTGGTTGATAATGTTTATTCGCCAACTCGTGGTTTTGCTGATAAATTCCTTAAAAAATTTGGCATTGAAACAACCTACTACAATCCTTTAATAGGCGATGATATTAAAAAGTTAATCAAGAAAAATACTAAGGTGATTTTTATGGAAAGCCCTGGTTCGCAAACCTTTGAAATTCAAGATGTATCAGCAATTTGTAAAATTGCCAAGAAGAATAACATTGTTACTATACTTGATAATTCATGGGCTAGTGGTCTTTATTTTAAGCCATTTGAACATGGTGTTGATATTTCGGTGATGGCTTTAACTAAATATATCAATGGTCACTCTGATATCATGATGGGATCTATAACAGTTCAAGAAAAGCATTTTCGTGTTATATATGAATCTTTTAGATATATGGCAGTTACTGCAGCGCCATATTGTTCTTATATGGTGCAAAGAGGTTTAAGAACTTCTAAAATTAGAATGGATCATTGTTATAAATCAGCTCTAGAAATTGCTACATGGTTAGAAAATAGACCAGAAGTTGAAAAGGTTTTGTATCCAGCGCTAGAGTCTGATGCAAATAATAAATTATGGAAGCGTGATTTCACTGGTGCAGCTGGCTTATTTTCTATTGTTTTAGATAAAAAATATTCCAATGAGTCTTTAGCAAGAATGATCGATAAATTGCACTATTTTGGTATGGGTTATTCTTGGGGAGGATATGAATCATTAATTTTACCTTTTGATGCTAGTTCAATTCGAACAGCAACTAAATATCCATATGGCAATAAAACTTGCTTAAGAATCAATATTGGATTAGAAGATGTTGAGGATTTAAAAGAAGACCTTGAAGCTGGATTTAAAAGGCTTAAAAAATAACTTTATACAAAATAAAAACTCGGTATAGTTTGAATAATTTGTAAAGAGATATTGCCTGATTGATTAATTATTTTATGGGCATTTTTATTGTAATTTCTTGATAAATCCTTATTGTTTAAAAGTTTTCTTATCATGTTTTCTAGCTCATCAGAATTTTTAACGATTGCACAACCATCTACTTTCAATAAATCATTGTAAATTTCGCTAAAATTAAAAGTTTCTTTTCCAGTAATTATGGCGCAATTAACTCTAATTGCCTCATAAGGATTATGCCCTCCTATTGGTAATAAGGAGCCTCCAATAAAAGCAAATTCGACTAAGCGATAGAATATTCCAAGTTCATTTAAAGTATCGGCTAAATATATCTCTGTATCATCATTTATTAATTGATTCTTACTTCTTTGAGAAAATTTTCTTTGGTCGAGTAATTGAATTACCTCTTTTGAGCGATTTGGATGGCGAGGTAATATTATTGTTAGTAGATTTGGAAATTGTTTTTTCAAATTATCGTGAATTTTTAATAATAATTCTTCTTCACCTTGATGGGTGCTTGCGCATAACCATAGCTTTCGTTCCTTGGTTTTTTCTTGTAATTCTAATAATTTTTGCT
>CAMASZ010000117.1 GCA_945861125.1 Rickettsia typhi
AGTATATTCAATAACTCGTAGGTAAAAATTATACATGAAAAATTTGAAAGCAACAAGTTTTTCAAATTTTTTTAAAAAAAACCAATGAAATATTAGATAGCTATTGACTTTTTGAAAAGAAGTTTTTGTCGGTTATAATAAAATCAAGAGCAAAGTCGGTATTATTGGTAATAATTTTTTCTTCAACCTTCTGTTCTTCATATGCCAAACCAAATGTTAAAAGATTTTTATTATGATAATTTTTGATATTATTTATTGTTCTATCATAAAATCCCAATCCCATTCCAACTCTTGATAAATTTATATCAAAAGCAACTAATGGCACTATCAAAATATCAGGAATAATTAGTTCACCGTTTTTTGGCTCTATAATTTTTTGATATGAATTATTGGCAATAAAATCTTGATTTGTTTGATATAAAATAAACTCCAAAGGATAATCTTTTTTTACTATTCTTGGATAAGAAAATTTTATATTGCGCTTTATAAAATAATGCTCTACCAAATCGCATCTTACTTCATTATTACAGGCTTTATAAATAGCAAATTTTTTTTCAAAAAAAATTGAATTATTTTTTTCCAAAAAACTTATTAATTTTTTAGAAATAATTTCTGATTTTGATAACACCTGATCATTGGAAAGCGATAATCTTATTTGCTTATAAATTTTTCTAATCTCTGATTTGTTCATCAATTAAATTTTAAAAACTTTTAACTTTATTGGTGAGCACTTTTATGTGCTCAGAAAGATTTTCATAATTATTACTAATAATTTCATATATATCTTCTTGATTATATTTTTCTTCATCTTCTTCATTTAAATCATTGTTTTTATTAACAGCATTACTGTAATTATTTTGTTCTTCACTCAAGCAACTTAAACATGCAGTTATCAAAATTGTGTTTTGATCTTGATCTTTTAATTCATGAGAAAGAGTTTCGATTTTACTATTTAATCTTTCTACAAAATTTTTTATTTTTTGATGATCAATATCAAGAGTTGGAATTTTATATAATTTATTGGCAATTTTTACTTCAATTATCATATCTTTTAAGCATTTCTTCTATTGATATTATATCCGTGGTAATATTATCTATGATAAAATTAGCCTGATTTTTAATGGTATTAATTTTATTATTCAAGATACTATTTTGATAAATCAAATCTTGATTAACACTGGAAGATAATTCTTGATTTTTTTTATATTGGAAAAATTCTTCTTCAATTTCTTTAAATTTATTAAAAAATAATTCATTTTTTTTTGCCAATTCCTTATTTTGCAAGGTTAGTATTTCAATATTTTCATTTAATTTTTTTATATCCTCTTCAAGATCATTATTTTTTTTGTCAAAATTACAATTCTCTAGAATTAAATTATTTTTTTCTTCTTCAAGTTCAATATTTCTTTTTAAAAGATTATTATTTTCTAAAATTAAGTTATTTTTTTCTTCTTCACTGCTATTATTATTGGAAATTTGATTAACTATTTCTTTTTGAATTAATGATTCTTTGACATCAACAATATTTAAATATTCAGAAGTTATTTCTTCAATTTTTTCTTTAATCGCTATTTCAAGATCTTTTAAAGATGAGGAAAGTTTTTTTCTGGAATTATCAAATTTAATTTGTGCATATGATTGTTTATTAGTCATTTTTAACTACGATAATCTTTGTTAATTTTAATATATCCTTCATTTAGATCGCATGTCCATATTGATGATCTTTCTACTCCTATACCCAAATTAACGGAAATTTTAATTTGATCATTCTTTAAATAATTGTGAACAGTTTTTTCAACATATTCCGGATGTCTTGCCCCATCTTTAGTTAATGGATGATTACCAATCTTTATTAATAATTTTTCAGGAGTGGTATCGCTACAAGATTTTCCAACTGCCATAACAATTCTACCCCAATTAGGATCAGCTCCAGCAATAGCAGTTTTTACTAATGGTGAATTTGCAATAGCAAGAGCTACTTCTTTAGCTTGTTGCTTGGTATAAGCACCATCAACCTCTACTTCGATTAACTTTTTAGCACCCTCGCCATCAATAACAATTTTTTTTGCTAAATCAATAGTTAAGTCATTTAAGGCTATTTTAAATTGATCTAATTCATGGGATTGAGAATCATTAATTTCATGATGTTTGACTGCTTTTGTTGCAAACATTAATACAGTGTCGTTAGTTGATTGATCTGAATCAACAGTAATTGAATTAAAACTTTTTTCTACTGCATCTTTTAAAATTTTTTGTAAAGTGCTAGAACAAATATTAGCATCTGTAAAAATATAAGCGAGCATTGTTGCCATATTAGGTGCAATCATTCCTGATCCTTTAGCGAATCCTATTAAATTAATTTCTTTGTTAGCAATTTTACAAGTTCTAAAAATTATTTTTGGCTTAGTGTCTGTAGTCATAATGCTTTGTGATGCTTTGTTAAAAGCTTCAACACTATTACTAAAATTTTCGATCATTTTTGGAATTGCCGATATAATTAGGTTATAATTTAACTCTTCACCAATCACACCAGTTGAAGAAATAAAAACTTCATCAATATTACATTTTAAATGATCAGCTACAGTTTGTGCAGTTTTTAAAACCGCCTCTTCTCCCTTAGCACCAGTAAATGCATTAGCATTTCCAGCATTAACAATTAATGCTCTAGCCTTGCCATTTTTTAAATTTTTTTTACACCATAAAACAGGAGAAGCAAGCATAGAAGATTTAGTAAAAACTCCTGCTACATTGGCATATTCAGGAAAATTAATTAATAGCAAATCATCACGGTTTTTATATTTTATTCCGCAGTTTATGGTGCTAATCTCTATATTTTTAAACATATTTTAAATTTTATTTTTTATAGCTGATGAAAATTTTACAATTTTTTCTTGAACATTTGCAATATTTTGCTTTGCAGATTTTTGTTCAGATATTTCTTTGACAATTGTGGAGCCAACAACTACACCATCAAACCCAATTTGAGAAAATTGTTGCGCTTGATTTTCATTTTGAATTCCAAATCCAATAACAATTGGTAATGAAGAAATTTTTTTTAATTTCTTTAAGTTAGATATGTTATCTTTAGACTCGGCCATTTTTGTTCCAGTAATTCCTAGAATAGATATTAAATAAACAAATCCGCTAGAATTTTTTAAAATCTTTTTAGCCCTATCAATAGAAGTTGTAGGAGCGATTAAGCGAATTAGATCTAGTTTGTTTTTATTAACTTCATCAATAATTTCATTTTCTTCTTCCAAAGGCAAATCAACAATTAAAATACCATCTATTCCAGATTTTTTAGCTGCAAAGAAAAATTTATCAATTCCAAATTTTAAGATTGGATTAAAATAACTCATCAAAATAACTGGGGTTTGATTATTACCTTTACGAAATTCATCAATCATTTGCAAAGTTTTTTTAAGACTCATTCCAGCCTTAATTGCTCGCTTTGCTGAAGCTTCTATTATGGGACCATCCCCAGCAGGATCAAGAAATGGAACTCCAATTTCAATAATATCAACCCCTAGATTTGGTAAAGATTTCATGATATTAAGAGAAGTTGAATAGTCAGGATCTCCACCACAAATATAAGCCACAAAAGCACATTTACTTTGCTGTTTTAGATTATGGAATTTTTTTGTAATTCTATTCACAGTTTAAAATTTAAATAATTAGCTACAGTATTGATATCTTTATCACCACGACCTGAAAGATTAGTGATAATAATTTGATTTTTGGACATTTTTTTTGCTAATTTACAAGCATAATAAATGCCATGAGAAGATTCTAGCGCTGGTATAATTCCTTCGGTTTTACACAAAAGCTGAAAAGCTTCAAGAGCTTGATCATCTGTGGCGCTAACATATTCAACTCGATTAATTGAGTGTAAATAAGCATGCTCAGGTCCAATGCCTGGATAATCTAAACCAGCAGAAATTGAATGAGCATCATCAATTTGACCATCAGAATTTTGCAAAAAAAATGTTTTATTGCCATGCAAAACTCCGATACTTCCTTTAGCAATTGAAGCAGAGTGTTCTTTGCTTTGTAAACCTTTTCCGGCGGCTTCTACTCCATACATTTTAATATTAACATTATCAATAAAAGGATAAAATAAACCTATTGAATTTGAGCCACCTCCAATACATGCAACTAAAGCATCGGGCAACTTTCCTTCACTTTTTAAAATTTGCTGTTTTGCTTCTTTTCCTATTACAGAATGAAAATCTCGAACCATTTGTGGGTATGGATGCGGGCCAGTAACAGTTCCCAGTAAGTAATAAGTATCGTGGGCATTAGCAATCCAATCACGCATTGCTTCATTAATAGCATTTTTAAGACTTTTTGAACCAGTCTCAACCGATTTAACTTCTGCTCCAAGAAGCTTCATTCGAAAAACATTAGGTGATTGACGAATAATATCTTTTGCACCCATATATATAGTGCATGG
>CAMASZ010000118.1 GCA_945861125.1 Rickettsia typhi
GGGAATTTTATTTAGAGATATCACCTCCTTAATTGAAAATCCTAGAGCTTTTAAATATGCATTAACGAAAATGTATAGAATCTCTAAAAAAATAAAACATAATAAGATCGTCGGCGTTGAGTCTAGAGGATTTATTTTTGCTTCAGCCTTGGCTTATTTAAATAAAAAACCATTAATACTTATTAGAAAAAAAAATAAGTTACCTGGAAAAAAAATCTCTCAAAAATTTAATTTAGAATATGGAACAGATACAGTTGAGGTTCATAAATCTTCTTTAAATAAGAACGATAAAGTTATTATTATTGACGATTTAATAGCCACAGGTGGAACAGCCCTTGCTTCAGCTAAATTAATAGAAAAATGCAAAGCAAAGGTTTGTGCTTTTATATTTCTAATTGATTTATTTGATTTATATGGAAATAAAAAACTGAGATCAAAAAATTACAAAACTTTTAAATTAATAGATTTTCCAGGACATTAATTTTATCTTAATTTCTTAACCGTAATCTGACCGTAACGAGATGCGGAAACCAAAGAATTGTTCACAAAATAATACACATGTGCTAATCAAATATCGTCAGAATGTTTAGGAAAATAAGAGTTTAACAAATGGCGGGGTAGCTCAGTTGGTTAGAGCGCAGGACTCATAAGCCTGAGGTCGGTGGTTCGATCCCACTTCCCGCTACCAAATATCAACACTTATTCGAGGTAGCAGTATTCTTTCTTTGAAGTGATCACAATTTGATCACAGTAACAACAGAGGAAGACATGGCAACGATTAGAAAAAATAGAAGTAAGTGGCAAGTACTAATTCGCAAACATAATTTAAAACCGATCTATAAAACATTCATCTTGAAAGATGATGCAGTTAAGTGGTCAAGAGAAACAGAAGTTAAGATTGAACAAGGATTATACAAAGATTTAACACCAGCACGTTCTACAACGCTTAAAGAAGTATTAACTCAATATCGAGATACAGTTTCTATCCATAAAAAAGGATATGAGATTGAAAAATATAAAATAAATAAATTATCTAAATACCCGATCTCAAATAACAGTATTGCTGAGCTTAGCACGCTAAAACTATCAGAGTTTAAAGAATATTTAATTAAACACTATGGTGCAGGAAGCGTTAATAAATATCTTACTCTAATTAGCTTAGCTTTAAATTATGCAGAACGAATACTTGGAGTTTATATTCCAAATAATCCTATGCGTTACATCGATCGTGTAAAAGAGCCTGAGTTTAAAGGACAAGTAATAGAACCAGACGAAGAAGTTTTATTATTAAAATATGCAGAGCAATCTAAATTAAAATGGCTTAAGGCTGCAATTATTATGGGAATAGATTGTGGCTTGAGACGTGGTGAATTACTAAAGCTTAAGTATTCAGACATAGACTTCACACGAAACACGGCTCTTTTAAGAGATACTAAGAACGGTTCAAATAGAGAAATAGGTTTATCTAATAGAGCGGTTCAAGAAATAAGGAAGCTTCCAATATCAATAAGCGGTGAAGTATTTCCTATACAAAGATACGACACATTTAATTTTTATTTTAATCAACTACAAAAAAAAACTGGAATAAATAAAAGGTTTCATGATTGTCGACATACTTTTGCTACCAGAAAAACAACAGAAGGCTGGTTAATAACAGAGATAGCCGCACAAGGTGGATGGAAGCAGCTTCAGGTATTGAAACGTTATACGCATGTAAAAGCTGAATATTTAGCGAAGAAATTAAAATAAAGTTATGTGAATTTATGGGTACCGATAATTATAAATTTTTATAACTCGTCAATAATTTAAGAGATGGTATTGACCTGAAAATAAAAAATGTATAAATACGAAATCACGGCAGAACTTTCTGCTAGAAAAACGATCAACGAAACATTCCACACGACTCACGAGCCACTAGGCGCAGTGATTTAAAAATTTAAATCATCCCGAAATATTAGCTAAAAAAAGCAAACCACAAGACTTTGCTTTTTTGTATTGGAGATAAATATGAGCATAAAAGAAAAAGTAAAAACAATGCTAAACAAAGGTCTTAAATTAGTACCTTGTTTACCAGGAACAAAAAAACCATTTATTAATGGTTGGGAAAAGAAAATGTTTTCAATAGAAGATTTTAATAAAGAAGATCTTAATATTGGAATTAATATTGGGTTATCAGAGATAGTAGATATCGACATAGAAAACGAACAGGCATCTTTCTTTGCTCGACAATTCTTAAGCCCAAATACTTTAATGTTTGGTGTAAAAAAAAAAGATTACGTAATACCAACTCATTATTTGTATAAGAACACAGGTTTGAAATATGAGAAAAAAACCTTTGCAGATGGAAAAGTAATAGCTGAGCTAAGAGTAGATGGTCAAACAATTTGTCCACCAAGCAAGTGCCCATCTAAATTAAATTCTAATGTAATAATGGAGAGACATTGGATTAATGATAGCTTGCCCTCAGTAGATGAAAATCTTTTTATTAATTTTAGAAAGATGTGTGCCGCAACAGCTCTTCATAAATATATTGATAGCGATAATTTAGATATGGTGATGTTAGCTTCCTGTCTAAAAAAATATACAGACTGGTCCTTTGATGACAGAACACTATTTATTAATAGGATTGTAAATGGAGTTGTTAACAAACATAACCAGAGGATATTTAATTGGAAAGACATATATCCAAAAATATTATCTGTAGAAAGTAATTGGGATAACGAAGATAAAAAGAAAGCTGGATACAAAGCTTTTGCGAAACAAGTAAAAATGGATGAGAGTTATGCCAAAGAAGTTTTTTCATGGATAGGTACTGTTGAAGAATTTCAAGAGAATGAAAATAAAGGAAAGAAAAAAATCATAGACTTTATTTCTGGCTCAATGAAAGAAGTCGACTTTACTAAGAACGTTGAAATGACTTATTTAGTAAGACCGATAATTCCTGAGTTTGGCCTTACGATTTTGGCAGGTAGGCCAAAATCAAATAAAAGCTTTATGGCAATGGACCTTGCTTATTCTGTGCAAAATCCAAATGGCAAATTTTTAGGAATGAATTGCATGGAAGGAGATGTTTTATTGCTATCTTTAGAAGACAATGAGCTTTCAATGAATCATAGAGTTAAATCTATGAAAAATGAAAAAAAAATAAAACCAATTACATTTGTAAATCAGTGTCCACAAATTAACTTTGGTTTTGAAGAGTCGGTTGATAACTGGTGTCAGCAAGTAAAAAATCCAAAATTAGTTATAATTGATACTTTTCAAAAAATAAAACCAATGGGTGGTAGCAAAAATGCAAATGCCTATGAAATTGATTATTATTTTTTAGGAAAATTACATTCTTTGGCCCTAACTAAAAAAATTTTGATTATGTATTTGCATCATTTATCTCAAGCAGCAAAAGAATATAGTTGGGATAAAATTATGGGAAGCACAGGACATCAAGGTGTAACCGACGCAATGTATATGCTTGATAGAGAAGAAGTAGGCAATAAAGCAACTTTTAGAGGCAAGGGTCGAAACATTATAGACTTTAAATATGATCTAGAATGGAACACCAACCAAGACTGTCGCTTTACGAACCAAGGCTCTTCTTACATCAAGGAAGTAACTGAAAGTAAAAAAATGATCTATTTAGCGTTTAAAGAATTAGCAAAAGAAAATAAATTTATATTACTACCTAGTGATATAGCTAAATTTTTAAATAAAACTTCGAGAGCTGAAAAGGGTCATATAACTCAAATAATGTTGAGAATGAAAAAGAAACTTGAGTTACTTAATGGCGGAGAAAAATATGGATCTTATAAACTTCCTTTTTCGACAGATCTTATAGATGAAGAGGGTAATCTAATAGAAAGTGATTTGTTGTCAGTTATGTAGTTTGTGTATTATTTGTAATTACTACAACAACTACAAAACATTCAATATGTCTTTAAGGGAGGGCTTAAACTAAGTTTTCTTAACTAGTTTTGATTTTTATTTAATCAAGTTTTGTTGAAAATTAATGATTTTTCTAAAATTGAAGCTGGTTAAGTCTTTGTAAAAATAGTTAAGTATCCGTGGCCCGTGAGACGTGTGGCGTGCTAATTTAGCCAAGAACCACGGCCGAAGGCTAACTATTTCTTAAACAATTTTCTTAAATTTTCTATAATAATCTTACGGTGTCTTTCTGTACCAGCTATTGCTTTGCCTTCTACAAAAGGCCTTTCAATTAAAATCATATTCATTTTAAATAGTATTTTCGCCTCATCTACTGACATTTGTCTAAAAGTATTAGTTTTGTTATTTTTAGCTGTCTTTACCCATTCAATAGCTCCAACATCTGTATAGTCATAGAAATCAGGCACAAAGCCATTTTTTTTAAGCATTTTATTTTCAAAATATTGAATTGTTTTAGGATTAACTTTTTTAAAAATAATAAAGAATTTATCAATGATGC
>CAMASZ010000119.1 GCA_945861125.1 Rickettsia typhi
CTTTAAATAAAATTAAAAGTAATGATTTATAAAATAGTTCGACCTTTGCTTTTTAAATTGGATGCTGAAAATGCTCATGATTTAGCTATAAAATTTCTAAAATTCTGTCCACGTTTAGCAACATTAAATATTTTTAACCAAGAATTTGATAATTTAAATTTGAAAGTTTTTGATATTAATTTTGCTAATCCGATTGGCTTATCGGCTGGATTTGATAAAAACGCCGAGGCAATTAACGCTCTTAGCAAATTTGGCTTTGGATTCATTGAAGCAGGAACTGTAACTCCTAAGGAGCAAGTTGGTAACAATAAACCAAGGTTATTTCGTCTTATTGAAGATGAGGCAATTATAAATCGGTTAGGTTTTAATAATTTAGGAGCGGATAATTTTTTAAAAAATCTTGAAAATTTTTCTAAAAATAAATCAGAAATAACTATTGGTGTTAATATTGGAAAAAATAAAGATACAATTGAAGCCATAGATGATTATACTTTTCTCTTAAATAAATTCTATCAACATGCCAGATATATCACCATCAATATTTCTTCTCCAAACACTAAGAATTTGCGAGATTTACAAAATGAAGATCACTTAAATATTTTTTTGCAAAAAATTTCACTACAAAAAAAGCAATTAAAAGATAATTTTAACAAAAATTTACCATTACTGCTTAAGATAGCTCCAGATCTTGATCTAGAGCAACAAAAGAGTATTGCACATACCGTATTAAAAAATCAAATTGATGGTCTTATAATTAGCAATACCACCATAGATCGTAATTTTAATTTACAAAGCAAATTAAGCATTGAGAGCGGTGGACTTAGTGGCGCGCCATTATTTGAAAAATCAAATCAGATTTTAAAAAATTTTTATAAGTTTACAGAAGGTAAGATACCTTTAATTGGAGTGGGCGGAATTAAAAATGCCGAAGATATTTATAAAAAGATTAAATATGGAGCTTCACTGGTTCAAATATATTCAGCTTTTATCTATCAAGGATTTGGAGTTATTGAAAAGATAAAAAAAGATTTAAGTGAATTGGTTAAAAAAGACGGCTTTGATAATATCAGTAAAGCAATAGGTTGTGAAAACAAGTAGGTTTTTGATATTTAAATTTCAATTATTTTAAACTTACATATTTGTATTGTTTGATGTTTAAATTTTATTTGCTTGCGATATTAACGTTAGAAAAAAACGTTCGACTTTCAATTAGATTAGATATATACTCAAGTTATTTCAATGCTGTAAAGATTTTATGAGTCTTAAGCAATTTTTCAGGTACTGTCGCAAATCAACTTTTTTGTTGAAATTTTTACAATTCTAAAATTTTTGAAACTCAAATATCTAGGTACGCTTACCTTTCAAAAATTTTATAGTCACAAAAATTTCTTAAAAAAACTTGATTTGCGACAGCGCCCTTCAGTGTACAGTCTAACCAACTAGTTGGGTGTGGACTGATGTCTACAAAATAACAATAAGTAATTAATTTAAAAAATCAAAATGTCAAATCTATCAAAATTTAGAGAATTAGGGCTTTCAGAAACTATGCTTAATTCATTGCGAAAAAAAGGCTTTGAAGAGCCTACGCCAATTCAATCTAAAACAATTCCGTTTTTATTAAATAATAAAAAAGATCTTATTGGTAAGGCCCAAACTGGAACTGGTAAAACTGCTGCCTTTGGAATTCCTATAATTGAAAATGTAATTCCTCAGCTTAAGAAAATTCAAGCATTAATTTTAGTTCCAACCAGAGAATTAGCCATTCAAGTTACTGAAGAATTAAGCTCTTTTGCTGAAGAACAAAAAACTGCTATAATTTCCATCTATGGTGGACAACCAATTGAGCGCCAAATATCTCGCTTAAATAGAGGTGTTGATATAGTTGTTGGTACTCCAGGTAGAATACTTGATCATCTTAATAGAAAAACTTTAAATATTTCAGCTATATCTTATGCAGTTTTAGATGAGGCTGATGAAATGTTAAATATGGGTTTTATTGATGACATCGAAACCATTCTTAAATTAGCTCCTAAAAATCGTCGTACTATTTTATTTTCAGCTACAATGCCTTCACACATTGAAAAGCTTGCTAAAAATCATATGTCAGAATATGAAATAATTGCGGTTGCTAACGATCAAATCAGTAGGGATAATATTGAGCAAATTTATTTTGAAGTTTCGCAGTCAGATAAATTTGAAGCCCTATACAGAATTATCGACGTAGAAGAAAGTTTTTATGGTATGGTATTTTGTAGAACTAAAGTTGATGCTGATGAAATAGCTCATAAACTTGCTAATAGAGGTTGTAGAACTGAATCTCTTCATGGTGACTTATCTCAAGGTCAGCGTGAAAAAGTATTACAAAAATTTCGTAGCAAACAAATTACAATATTGGTGGCAACTGATGTTGCAGCTCGAGGTATTGATGTTGATAATTTAACTCATGTTATCAATTATTCTTTACCCCAAGATCCTGAAAGTTATGTTCATAGAATTGGCAGAACTGGCAGAGCTGGTAAGAGTGGAACTGCTATAACATTAATAACGCCATCAGAATATAGAAAGCTTATTTCTATTCAAAAAATGGCTAACACTAAAATTACTAAACAGAAAGTTCCTAATATTGCTGAGGTAATTGATAATAAAAAGCAAAGAATTAAAAAAACTATTAGTAAAATTATTGAAAAAGGTGGTTTTTCCGATTTAGAATCAATTGCAGAAGAAATTCTTACCAATAATCCAGATTCTAAAAAGACCATATCTGCTCTATTAAAAATGGTCTTTAAAGATGAGTTAAATGAAAATAATTATAATGAAATTCATGATATTGGTTCATATAAAAAAAATAAAGATTTCTATTATGATGATAGGGGCATTAGCGGTTACAGACCAATAGGTGATCAAGATAAAAGAAGTTATGTAGATCGAAAAGGAACTGCCCGACTATTTATTGCCAAGGGACGTAATGACGACATGGATCCAAAAAAATTGGTGCAATTTATTGAAGGTAAAACCGGTGTTAGTCAGCGTCATATCGATGATGTCAAAGTACTGGATAATTTTTCTTTTTTTGCAGTACCGTTTGAAGATGCAGAAAAAGTTTTACATATCTTCCAACAGCAATCTGGTGGTAAAAAGTCGCTAGTTTCAAGAGCAAAGAAAAAATAATTATTATTTTTTGTTACATTTGATTTAAATAAGGTGAAATCTAAAATTGAAGAAATTTTAAAAACCTTCTTTATCTAAGTCCAACAATCTTGTGCATTTGTAACGATAAAAAATAGCCATTTTCCTCACAAAGTCTTAAAGCAAGCTTTAAGTTTTCTTGATTGGCCTTTTCATTATATTCATCCATTGGTTGTACAAAAACCGGAATATTATATTTGCTTTGACCAATTTCTGGTACCGAAGAATATATTGGATGATTAGCGGAGATAATAAATTTAAAACTATTTATTCTTATAAGTAGATCGGGGCGAATTTCATGATATTTTAGATTAGAGCCAGATAAATTGTTTTTTGTAGTTGCTTTAGGAGAACAAATAATCTTAACAGCTTCTGGAAGATTACGAAATAAGGTGCCGTTAGTTTCAATTTGTACTAAAAAATTATCAGCAATTAATTTGTTGCATAGTTTTTCTATTGGTTGGCGCAAAGGTTCTCCACCAGTTATTACCACTAAGTTTCTCACGCGTTTTTTGACATGATTTAATGATAAGTCAATAATTCTTTGTAAAATATTTTCTAATGAAATTTTTTCAAAATTATCAAATTCAGTATCACAAAACTTGCAAGATAAATTGCATCCGCCTAAGCGAATAAAAACAGCAGGCTGACCAACAAAGATACCCTCCCCTTGCAATGTTGCAAAAATTTCTTGTACTTCTAAAAAATTGCCATCATGGATGGTTGGTGATAAGATTTTGTTGTTTCCAAACATATAATGTCGAAATAAATATTCTCGTTGCTTTAGCGCGACTAATAAAATATTTTGTTATAATTTTATTTAAAGATGAAAGATAGGATTTGGTATTAGAATTTGTAATTCTATACAAACATTTAAAGACTGGATTTGGTATAATAAGCATCATAAAAATATTTTGTTATAATTTTATTTAAATGAGGTTGATAAAAATTTACATTCACAAATCTTGAAAAATTTTTTTTGAATTATAAATATAATATCAAATCCCATCTTTAAATAAAATTATAACAAAATATTTTTGAGATAAAAATTTTTAAAAAATGAAGCTGTATATCCATACAGCTGAGGCTTTTTAGAGATTTTTAGCCAAAAATATG
>CAMASZ010000120.1 GCA_945861125.1 Rickettsia typhi
ATCAGGAAGTGATGTATAATGAAGGTGATGAGGTCCTGCCCATATGTATATAAAAATCAAAGACCAAAAATGAAGGATAGACAAGCGGTAAGAGTATACTGGTCGTTCTGCTCTTTTTGGAACGAAATAGTACATCATGCCAATAAAGCCAGCAGTAAGAAAAAATCCAACTGCATTATGTCCATACCACCATTGAATCATAGCGCTTTGAACGCCTCCAAAAATTGGATAGCTTTGTGAGCTATCAATTCTAAGTGGTATAGAAAGATTGTTAACGATGTGTAATATTGCAACCGTAACAATAAAAGATAGATAAAACCAGTTAGCAACATAAATATGCGGTTCACGACGATTGCGTAAAGTCATGATATAAACTATAAAATAACAAACCCAAACTAAAACTAGAAATAAATCGGCATACCACTCTGGTTCAGCATATTCTTTGGCTTGAGTAATGCCATTTATATATCCAAAAGCTGCGATTACTATAAAAAACTGATAACCCCAAAAAATAAAATTGTGTAAAGAGTTATTACCCCATAGTCTTGCATTGGAAGTTCTTTGAACTACAAAGAAGCTTGTTGCAAATAAAGCGTTACCACCAAATGCAAATATAACTGCGGAAGTGTGAAGAGGTCTTAATCTACCAAAACTGGTCCATTCTAAATTAAGATTTAAAATAGGATAGGCTAATTGTGACGCTATGAGAACTCCAGCAAAGAAGCCGAATATGCCCCAAAACATTGAAGCAATGGTAAATAATCTAATTATTCTATAATTATATTCGACGTTTTCAGTATTTGTGTTGTAAGTCATATTTTAGGTTAATTGTTTAAATGACATCATCAGTAACATGATAATATTAATTATAATCATTATTTTGGCAATAATTTTAAAATTTGAAATTTTAATACCAAAACTGCCGATAAAAGCCGATATAAAAAGAGCTGGAAAAGTTGACAAACCAAATATTATCATACCAATTAAGGCATTAAAACTATTGCTAAAAGATAATGTAATAGCAAATGCTCCATAAAGCAAGCCACAAGGGATAAAGCCAAGTATTAATCCAATAAGATATCCATTAAAACCCTCGGGATTTTTAAATAAAAAATTTATTTTAAAAAATATCAGGTTGATCAAGGATTTATTTAATTTATTTGTTTTTAATGGTTTAATTTTTTTTGAGATAATCAGAAATTTTTTTTCAAAAAAGATGTTAATAAAAAAAAATGACGCAATTAATAAAGTAAAAGCAGAAAACTTTTTAAAATTAAAAAAATCAACTATTTCTTTACTCATTATATTGGTAAAAAAACCTATAAATGCATAGGTAGTTATTCTTCCCAGATGATATGGTAGTAAAGCAAAACTTTTTAATTTTTCAAAATTTGAATATTTTTCTATTTCAATATTTTTAATTTTTTGAGATGCTTGCGTTATAACAAATGGTCCACACATACCAATGCAATGAGAAAATCCTCCAAATATACCCAAAGAAAATAGTGAAAAAAATAATTTTATGTCATGCTCAATATTTATCATATCTGGATTGGTTTTGCTTTAATTCAATTAAAGGTTGGATTTGTTGTAACTAACATTTGGATAATGAAAAATAAATTTTTTAAAAATTGAATTTAGTAAAATTTTGTGTAAACTATTTAAATTTTAACCATTTCCAGTTACTTATAAACAAATAATAAATCAATTTTAAATAATTAAAAAATGAAAATTAATTTTATAAAATCAAATAATTCAGCAATTAAATCATCTTCAGATAATTTCGAGGTTGTGATTTTAACAATTGAAGATTTAAAAAAAAATAATTCTCCAGAAATTAAGCAAGCTAAGGATAGCTCTAATTTTGAGGGTAAGTTTGGACAATCAAAAATATTGTTTAAACAGGGAGGTTTAGTTTTATTAATTGGTATTGGTGAAGAAAGAAAAATTAATGATTTAATTCTTCAAAAAATAGGTGGCAAAATTGCTTCAATGCTTGATTCTATAAAGGCCAAAAATGCTAAAATAATTTTTTCACAAAATAATTCTAAAAACATTGCTAACATTGCTTTTGGATCTTTACTACAAAGTTATCGTTTTAATAAATATTTTGAAAATAGAAAAAAAGAAAAGCAGCTTAAAATTGAATCAATTTCCTTGATTTGTAACGATGAAAAGTCTGCTGAGAAAGAATTTTTAAAGCTAGAAATTCTCGCAAAAAATATCTTCTTTGTTCGGGACTTAGTTTCTGAGCCTTCAAATATATTAAATCCTGAAAGTTATGCTGAGATTTGTAAAACACTAAAGAAAGATGGTTTACAAGTTGAAGTATTTGGAGAGTCTGAGATGCAAAAACTTGGTATGAATGCTCTTCTTGGCGTAGGAAGAGGTAGCGAAAAAGAATCGCATATGGTTGTTTTAAAATGGAATGGTGGCAAGAAAGATGAACAGCCTTTAGCTTTTATTGGCAAGGGTGTTACATTTGATACTGGAGGAATTTCTTTAAAACCCGCTAATAATATGGAAGATATGAAAACTGATATGGCTGGCTCTGCGGTAGTGGTTGGTTTAATGCGAAATTTGGCTCAACGTAAAGCTAAAGTTAACGCCATTGGAGCAATAGGTTTGGTTGAAAACATGCCATCAGGAACTGCACAAAGACCTGGTGATGTTGTTCGTTCAATGTCAGGGCAAACAATTGAAGTAATTAATACTGATGCTGAAGGAAGATTGGTTTTAGCTGATGTTTTGCACTATGTTAATAGCAAATATAAACCAAAATTTATGATTGATTTAGCTACCTTAACAGGAGCAATTATAATTTCATTAGCCGATGTTTATGCTGGTTTATTTTGTAATGATGATGATTTGGCTAAGGCAATTAAGATTTCTGGAGATAAAACTGGAGATAGGGTCTGGCAAATGCCAATCGGTGAAGAATATGATGATATGATTAATTCTGATATTGCCGACATGAAAAATGTCGGAAGTGGTAGAGGTGCCGGTAGCATAACTGCGGCGCAGTTTTTAAAAAGATTTGTTGGTCAAACAAAATGGGCTCACCTTGATATTGCTGGAGTAGCATGGAAAGGCAAGGGTGATGCTATGGCTCATAAAGGTGCTACTGGATTTGGTATTAGATTATTAGATGATTTAGTTAAGAATTATGAAAAATAGTTTTTATGAAAAAGCTTTTAATTAATGGCGGTAATAAGCTAAAAGGAGAAGTAAATATTGCTGGAGCTAAGAATGCTACTTTGCCACTAATGGTTGCCTCAATATTAACTGATCAAAAACTCACTCTTTCTAATTTGCCACATGTTGCTGATATATCAACCATGGCTAATTTACTGACTAATCTTGGGGTAGAAATTAATTTTGATGGTTGTGATTTAGATTTTGGTAATCAAGGCAGAGTAATTGATTTACAAGCTAAAAAAATTGTTAATCCTATTGCTGATTATGAATTAGTTCGCAAAATGAGGGCATCAATTTTTATTCTTGGTCCTTTATTGGCGAGAGTTGGTAGAGCAAAAGTATCTCTTCCCGGTGGTTGTGCTATTGGAACTCGTCCTGTTGATTTACACTTAAAAGCCATGCAAAAATTGGGAGCAACAATTGATTTTAATAATGGTTATATTGAAGCTTCAGTAAATGGTAGCTTGAAGGGAGCTGAAATTCATTTTGAAAAAGTTTCGGTTGGAGCTACTGAAAATGCAATAATGGCAGCCTGTCTTGCTAAGGGTGAATCTTTGATTGCTAATTCGGCTTGTGAGCCAGAAATAGTGGATTTAGCAAAATGTTTAAATGCGATGGGTGCAAAAATTGAGGGTGCTGGAACTTCGCAAATAAAAATTCAGGGAGTTTCTGAATTAAAAGCCACTAAGCATCGAATTATTGCCGATAGAATTGAAGCAGGAACCTATGCAATATGCGCAGGAATTACAGGTGGTTGCATAAAATTGCGCGGTATTGAAGATTGGGTAATGAGTGGTTATAAAGAAGAACTTGAAAAAACGGGTATTGTTTTTAATCAAATTTCTAATGATGAAATAGAAGTTTCTAGAAGTAATAATTTTATAAATTCTACCAATATTTCTACCTATCCATTTCCAGGTTTTCCTACTGATATGCAGGCTCAATTTATGGCTCTTATGACTGTTGCAAACGGAGTGGCAACAATAGAAGAAAATATTTTTGAAAACCGTTTTATGCATGTGTTAGAGCTTGTTAGGATGGGAGCAATAATTGAATCTCATGGTAAGTTATCGATAGTAAAGGGTGTT
>CAMASZ010000121.1 GCA_945861125.1 Rickettsia typhi
AAATCTTTGGCGCTTGGAGCATATCTTTCCATGAATCTTTCACCTTCTGAATTAACCAAATATCCACCCTCGCCTCTTGCCCCCTCTGTAATTAAGCAACCAGATCCATATACGCCGGTAGGATGAAATTGAACAAACTCCATATCTTGAAGTGGTAAACCTGCTCGAAGAATCATAGCGTTTCCATCTCCAGTACAAGTGTGTGCAGAGGTAGCTGAAAAATAGGCACGTCCATATCCACCCGTAGCAAGAACTACAAGATTAGATTTAAAACGATGTATCGTTCCATCAAGCATAGAAATTGCTATTAAGCCCTTACATGCACCGTTTTCCATAATCAAGTCAAGCGCAAAATATTCAACAAAAAATTGCGCCTTATGCTTTAATGATTGCTGATATAGAGTGTGCAATATAGCGTGACCAGTTCTATCGGCAGCTGCACAAGTTCTTTGCGCTGGACCTCCTTCACCAAACTTTTTGGTCATTCCGCCAAAAGGTCTTTGATATATTTTACCATCTTTTGTTCGTGAAAAAGGAACACCATAATGCTCTAATTCAATTATTGCGTCTATTGCTTCTTTACACATATATTCTATTGCATCTTGATCGCCGAGCCAATCAGAACCCTTAACGGTGTCATACATATGCCAACGCCAATCATCTTCACCCATATTACCAAGAGCTGCTGAAATTCCTCCTTGAGCTGCAACAGTGTGAGATCTAGTTGGGAAAACTTTAGTGATACATGCAGTTGATAATCCTTTTTGCGCCATTCCAAAAGTGGCTCGCAAGCCAGCTCCGCCAGCACCAACCACAACAACATCAAATTCGTGATCTATTATTGGGTAATTTCCAATTTTTACTTCTGACATTTTAAAAAAGATTAATTTATAAGATGAAGTTTAAGTATTGCTATAACCACAGCAACTGCAGTGGTTATTGATATAAAATTTATCAACATTATATAAAAGTGAATTTTCACTTTATTAGTTACGTAATCTTCAATAATAACTCTCATTCCAAGAGAGCCATGATAAAGAGAGGCTATAATTAGCAATATACCCATTACTGCATTAAATTCATATGCAAAAAAAACTGGCAAATATCCTTCGGGATCCTCAATAATTTTGATCAACGATAGTACAAGCCAGATTATTAAAGGAATCAGAGCTAGCGCAGAAAATCTTTGCATTAGCCAATGCTTAAAACCAGTTTTTGTTGAGGGAGCGATTTTAATTTTTTTCATTTTAGTATAATTTTAAATACACTATTAAAAGAAAGGTTGAAATAGTTAGAATTGTTGAAATTAATAACACTAAATAGCCATTAATTTTAGCAGTTTTTAATTCAAAACCTTTACCAATATCCCAGAATAAGTGTCTGATACCATTGCAAAAATGATAATACAAAGAAAATGTTAATCCAAAAGTTGCAACAATAATTATTATTTTAAAAATTGCTCCAAACCAGCATTCACAGCTTTCTGATTGCTCTTGAATATTGATACTGTAAGTGTAGTAAACAATATACCAGCATATTGCTACAATAGAAGAATATAACACCACTCCAGTAAATCTGTGAAGAATTGAAGTAAATGAAGAGATGTTCCATTTATATATCTGAAGGTGTGGTGAAATTGGTTTTTGATTATTTTCACTGTTCATAATTTGTCAAAAAATAATTTAGTTCATAAATATTATCCAATTCTAAAGCAATAATTCAATAGAATATTTTTAAATAAAAATATGAAGAAGAATCTTTTAAATCTGCTATAATTTATGTTTTTACAAAAAATTTTTAGGCAGTTTTTTTATATAAAAACTAGAATGAAGTTTATCCCAATAGATTAATCTGTCTATATTAGGAAATCGTTTTAGTTAACCAAAGTGAAGCAATAGCTAAGTTATTTTTTGTCAAAAATTCAGTTTTATCAGCGTCATGATTGCCACTAACCACCAATATCTGCTTAATACCTTTGACTTTGGCAATTTTAATTATTTCATCTAACAAAATTTTTCCAAAATAAAGCCAAGGATTGCTATTATAGCTATAATTATTAACAATACAAAAATCATCAATCATTAATGTTAAGCCGGCATCATAAACAGCTGGAGTATCAATTATTTTGCCAATAATAAAACCAGATTTATCAATTTAACGCCAAAGCAATAATTTTTGAATCAGTTAATAATTCTGCAAAATATTGCCTTTGAATTTGTTTTGAGTTTGAACTTTTTTTCCAAAAATTAGGCTGAAATTTTTCATAAGTTGAACGTTTTATTTCGCTTAAATCAACCATCCAGTCAATATCATTATTTTGTGCAAAATTAATTTTGATCATGCGTTTTATTAAGATAAATTTTTAATAGCTCAGGCTCTATTTCTGTAACTGTTTTAAGAAAAAAATCTCTTTTCAACAAACCTTGATGAGGAATTGTTAATAAATCATTAATTATAATTGATTTATCACCTATCATTAATATATCTATGTCTATTTCTCTAGGAGCCCACCTTTTTCTATCTTTTCTACCAATTTTTTTTTCAATTTCTTTGATTGTTGTAAGAATTTTAATAGCATCAAATTTATGAAAATCAATATCGCCGGAAATTGCTATATTAATAAATTCTTTATTCCAGCTTTTTGGAGAATTATTGGGCAACATTGCATCATTTTTTAAAAATTTAGATAATTTAATATTTTCTAAAAAAAATGAGCTAGCTAAATATTCAATCGAATTTTCAATATTCTTGTGGCGATTACCTAGGTTAGAACCAATACCAAATATTATTCTAACCATTTCTTTGTTTTTCATTTTGATAGATAAAATTTATATAACTTCTTATCAGCACTGCCATAATAACAAATCCCATCTTTAAATATTTGAGTAAGATATTCAAATTCTAACTTCATATTTTTGGTAAAAAAATCTCTAAAAAATTTAGGATTTGGCATGATTTTTGTTTTACTAAAACTCTTTTTTAAAATCTACAAGAATTTTTTACAAAATTTGTAAATTACCGATTTATCTAATCTTGATTAATTAAAAAGGTTTTTTCTTGTCTTGAATTTAAATCTAATACTCTAATTTCTATTCCTGAAGGAAAATAAGCTTTAAAAAGCACTTTAGCATTACTCGAAAAGTTATCCTTAATAATATTATACTGTATTATATTACCCTCTTCTATTATTTCATTATCATCGATTTGAACAGCATTTTTACTCTCAAAATCATATCCGGTAATTGCCAATGATGGTTTATTACCAAGAATATAGATCAAAAGTAAAATAAAAAAAAATCTTATTTTCATCATTTTTAATTCTAAGTTCTTTGAAAAAAATGTTTTTTAATAAAAAATTAATTATAACATATGTCTAAAGCTTTTTCAATATTGTAAAAATTCTCACAAATTTTCAAATATAGCTTTAAGGAATTGAAAAGTAGATCAGTTTTTGTCATTTTTCGTATCTTGAATGAATAAGATAAATTGATAAAGGAAAAACTCATTTCAATCTTAGCTCATTTTTAACTCGGGGCGTAGCGCAGTCTGGCTAGCGCATCTGGTTTGGGACCAGAGGGTCGGGAGTTCGAATCTCTCCGCCCCGACCACTTTTTTCTAGGCTCCACGGTTTTCGGAAAAAATCACATCTTTCTTGTGTCACAAAATACATTTTATAATCTTTTGTTTAGGCTCTTATTTGATGCTGCTTCAGCTTTTATGGGCGAAATAAGAGTTTGTTTGCGCTGTTCTCATCTTTATCGAAACCTGCTGATATTTTCTTAACTCTGCTCGTAATTGCCAAAATTACCCAAGATTACTTTCATTACCTCGTTGCAATACCGTTCTCATACCCTCGATTTCATCTGAGTTTTCGAGCGGTATAGTCAAATTAATACCGGTTTTAATACCGCTACCATACCGCTGGTATAACGATTTCTATACTCCCCATTTTTTAACTTTGGCTCACATTTTTAAAAACTATGTGAGGACAACAATGAAAAATCGAAACAACAAATCAGAAACAACCCTGTGTTTACGGGGAACTGGCGTAATCTTATTTTTAGGAAATCCTGAAAAAATAGGAGGTAATAATGACTAAAATTACCACTCCGCCAAGCTATTATACTAATCCCATCTCATAATGCAATGAACTAACAAATGTTCTTAACAACATCGGATGATAAATTTTTAACGAACTCACAAACTGCCAATTCCAATTCTAATAAAGTTTTAAACACTTTATTTCTGATAACATTATCCTTGATATATTTCCACA
>CAMASZ010000122.1 GCA_945861125.1 Rickettsia typhi
TTCATGTATTAAGGCAGTAAAAAATAATTTGAAGCTTCATATTTTAGTTGTTATTGATGTTGCAGAGAAGAATTTAATATTTGGTGCTAAAGTTATTGAAAATCAAAAAAGAGAAAAAATAGAAAATAAGATTCGTGATTTAATTGATAAGGTTTGCTTTGAATTTAAAATTACTCCAGTTATTTCAATTAGAGAGGGCAATATTGCAATTGAAATTATAAAAGAATTAAAATTAAATAATATTGCTATGGTAGTTTTTGGTAAGTCGCAAAATTCTCAATCCGACGAAATAGTGCTTCCAAAAATAATAAATACAATAGGAAATAAAATCAAAATCCCAGTTATAATAATTCCTGAAAATGTTGATAAAATTTTTTTAGAATTAAATCTTTAAATCAAATCATCACAAGATATGTTTCGTTCTTTTTTTACTGTTTCCTTTTTCATATCATTATCACGTATATTAGGATTTATTCGAGACATTCTTATTGCCAGATATGTTGGAGTTAGTATGGTTTCTGATGCCTTTTTTGCCGCCTTTAGAGTTCCTAATTTTTTTCGTAGAATTTTTGCAGAAGGCGCTTTTAATTCAGTGTTTGTTCCAATTTTCGTTGATAAATTACATGATAAATCTTGTGAAAAAGATGAAAAGTTTTTTTTACGAAATATTTTTTCAATTCTGTTATATACTTTGTTTATTTTTGTTTTATTGGTACAAATTTTTATGCCATTTTGCATGAAAATTATATTTCCTGGATTTTTTTCTGATCCAGAAAAGTCTAGTCTTTTGGTTAGTTTGTCAAGAATTACAATTTTTTATTTAATTTTCATTTCCATAGTTTCTCTATTTTCGGGAGTTTTAAATTCTCTCAATAAATTTGCAGTTCCTGCTTCGTCGCCAATAATTTTGAACTGCACTTTAATTGCTTCAATATTTGCATTGGGCAGTTTTGTTCCTAACTATGGTTACGCTTTGGCGTGGGGGGTTTTTATAGCTGGAGTTTTACAATTTTTATTTATTACATTTTTTGTTTTTAAAAACGGATATTTTGTTTATCTGACATTTCCTAGAATTAACAGCGATATTAAAAAGTTTTTTCGTAAATTAATACCCGGCGTTATAGGTGGCAACGTAATGCAAATAAATTTATTGTTTGATTCAATTTTTGCAAGCATGATTGTTGGAGCGGTTTCTTACCTATATTATGCGGATAGAATTAATCAATTGCCATTAGCGATGATTGGTATTGCAATCAACATAACTCTACTTCCCAATTTGTCTCGTAAAATTAAAGAAAATGAATTTAAAGAAGCAAATAATCTTCAAAATTTTGCAATAGAGGTTGGATTGTTTTTAGTGGCCCCAGCTTTTATTGCTTTTGTTGTATTATCAAACCTTATAATATCTACCTTGTTCGAAGGTGGAGCTTTTTCCGCTAGCGAAACTAGCAAAGTTAGTACTGCGCTTTTATTTTATTCATTTGGCTTACCTTCTTATGTATTAGTTAAAATATTTGAACCATCTTTTTTTGCTAGAGGTGATACCAAAACCCCAATGGAGATAGCTTTTTGCTGTTTGGTGTGTAATGTAGTTTTAAATTATTTATTTTTTATCTACTATTTTCACTATGTAGGAATTATATTGTCATCGGTCATTTCAAGCTATTTAAATCTTGGATTAATAATTTTTTTCTTAATTAAAAAAGGATATTTCACTTTTAATAAAGATTTTTTGGATAGATATTGGTCTATAATTGCTCCATCTTTTTTGATGGGTGTTTTTTTATTACTGGTTGATTATCTGTTTTTACAAATTTCATTTACCAATAAATATGTAATACTGATAATTTCAATAATTGTTGGAATATTATCATATCTGCTTGGTTCATACATCTCAGGAAGTTATGAAATTGTTAAATTAGATAAATTCTTTAAAAGAAAGAGAGATGAATCAATCGATTGATGATAATTTTTATCATATCAATAAAAAAAACTTTTTTATTGATAATATTAAAGAATATAACTGCCAGCTCGATTTTATAAAAATTGGTAGCAATTCAAGAAGAAGGGTTGTTTTACAGGTTGACAAAGAAAATAATATAGGTTTTTTTCAAAAAAGAAGTCACCATCTAATCAATATTGATGACTATTACAATTTATTAGAAAAGCAAATAAATAATTTAATTTCAATTCTAAAAGTTTTTTTAAAATCTCAACAACAAAATTTTATAAAGAAAATAACATTAACAATGTTTGATAATGTTTTGGATATAATTTTTTTGGTCAAAAATGAATTAAGTTTCATACAGCAAAAAAATTTTACAAAATTTGCCCAAGATAATCAAATCAACGCTTCATATCAAATTAATTTTGCCGTAGCTCCAATTTATTTATTTAAAAAAAATCAAATTCATATCGGTAATTATAAATTAGAAGTCGCCAGTGATATTTTTTTGCAAGCTTCAAAATTAGGGCTAGAAAATATTATTAAAATTATTCGTAAACAATTTTTAGAATCAGAATTTTTAAAAAAGAAAATAGTTGATATATATTCTGGTTGTGGATTTTATGCTTTTGCTTTAAATGATATAGTCAAAGAAATTCATTGTTATGAAGGTTTAGAAAAGATGGCAAATATTAATAAGCAAAATTGTTCTAAATATTCAATAAACAATATTAAATCCTATTGTCGAGATCTATTTAATAACCCACTAAATGCCAAAGAAATTAATGTTTTTGAAGCAGCAATAATAAATCCACCCAGAAATGGCGCTTCGCCACAGATTATTGAAATTGCTAAATCAAAAATCAAATTAGTAATCTATGTTTCTTGTGATATTAAAAGTTTTAAACGAGATGCAAAAATTCTAATTGACTCAAAGTTCAAAATCACAAACATTAATGCAGTTGATCAGTTTTATCTAACTGACCATATTGAATTAATTGCAACTTTTGTTAGAAAATAATTTATATGTCATTAAAAAATATCCAAGCCCTAAAAAATCTTGCCTTAGCTTATGGCAACACTCCTTTAATTGAAGTCTCTTTTTTTTACAAAGGACAACAAAAAAAAATTTATGCAAAATATGAAGCATTTAATTTTAGTGGCTCAATAAAAGATCGCATGGCAATTCATATTTTAAAATCAGCCTATGAAAATGGACAAATTAAGGAAGGAGATGTTATAGCTGAAGCAACTAGCGGTAATACAGGTATAGCTTTTGCGGCTCTTGGAAGAGCTCTTGGACATAAAGTTAGAATTTATATGCCAGATTGGCTTAGTAAGGAGCGTTATAGCACTATGGAATTGCTCGGGGCACAGGTAATTCGTTTTTCAAAAGAGCAGGGTGGTTTTTTAAGATCAATTGATGAGGCGCGAAAGTTTGTAATGCAACAAGGCAATGCTTTTTGTCCTGAGCAATTTAATAATATAGAAAATGTTAATGCTCACGCCAATAGTACCGCTAAAGAAATTGTACAGCAGTTAAATTCTTTAGATTTAAAGCTCAATCATTTTGTTGCTGGTGTTGGAACTGGTGGGACTATAATGGGTTTTTTAAAACATTGTCGTGATAATAAATTAGATGTTAATTGTCACCCTCTTGAACCAGAAAATTCTCCAACTCTAACTACCGGTGGTAAAAAAATAGGTGTTCATCGTATTCAAGGAATTAGCGACGAATTCATTCCTGATATTTTAAAACTTAATCAATTAAAAAATATTGTCAGTGTTGATGATGGAGATGCAATTATAATGGCGCAAAAACTTAATCAGCGCGGTTTATCGGTTGGAATTTCTTCGGGAGCAAATTTTATTGGTGCTCTTAAATTAATTGCTAATAGTTCAAAAAATGAAGTGGTGGCAACAATTTTTTGCGATTCTGCTTTAAAATATTTGTCAACAAACTTGTCAGAAAAAGAGCCAATAAAGCTTGGATTTCTTAGTACTGATGTTGAAATTATTAGTTTTAAAATCATTAAATAATCCCATAATAAATATGAAAAAAAATAATTTAGGTTTAGTTCCAACTTGGAATCTAACTGATTTTTACAGCTCTATTAAAGATAAACAAATTATAAGAGATTTTGAATTTATTGATAAGGAAATAAAAATTTTTTCTAAAAAATATTTAAAAAAAGTTAATAATATTAATGCGCCAATTTTTTTTGAAGCAATTGAGCATTATGAAAAAATTTCTGAAATAATTGGTAAAATTTCTAGCTATTCTTATTTGATTTATGCTTCTAATTTGTCGGATCAAGTCAATAT
>CAMASZ010000123.1 GCA_945861125.1 Rickettsia typhi
CATTTCGTTTTTTAACTTTTTTATCTAAAAATTTTTGTGAAGAACGTTTATTTTAAAATGATAATTGGTATAATATCAAATCCCATCTTTAAAAGTTTTAAAAAAAATTAAAATTCTAACTTCCTTCATATTTTTGGTACAAAAATCTCTAAAAACTTTCTATTCAGTCGCGCTAAAGCAAGCAACACCAGCCTCAGCTGTATGGTTATACAACTTCTTTTTAAAAGTTTTTATCTAAAAAAATCGTGTCGTTGCCATAGGGCACGACTGGTAAAATCATGTCGTTGCCATAAGGCACGACTGGTAAAAATAAAAATATTTTGTTATAACCTTATTTAAAGATGGTATTTGGTATAATTTTGGGATGTTTTATTAAAACTTGATTTTTTTTAGATTACTATTTATAATTTAGGTTCTTACTTGTGTCAATTCATTATAAATAAAATTTTATGGGAACTAAGAATAACCCTAAAAATAGGGTAAAAAAAGTTGAAAAGAAAAAATTCAACGGTAAAGAAATTGAACCAGTCTACTATTATGGAGTTCATGCCGGCCACGGAAAATATATGGCCGCAAAATATGCAAACACATTTCAATTAGTTTTAAACTCATCTAATATTCCTTTGCAATGGGATCAAATTACCAGTGAATAAATTTAAAAACTTTATTTATTAAAATATTGGTAAATCTCTAATTATTCTACAAAATGCCAGAAGTTATAATCAATGGTCCAGTCGGAAGAATTGAGGGTCGTTATCATAAAAATCCGAACCCAAAATCTCCAGTAGCGCTAGTATTACATCCTCATCCACTATACGGTGGAACCATGAATAATAAAGTAACTTACTCTCTACACAAAGCTTTTGTTAACAATGGTTTTTCAGTGCTTCGTATAAATTTTCGAGGCGTCGGTAAATCACAAGGAAAATTTGATAATGGTATTGGAGAGCTTCTCGATGTTACCGCCGTTTTAAACTGGCTTCACGATCAAAATATGGAAGCTACCGAATACTGGATTGCAGGCTTTTCATTTGGAGCTTGGATAGCACTTCAAACCGTGATGAGAAGACCAGAACTTGAAAATTATATTTTAGTTGCCCCACCAGTTTCAAAATATGACTTTAACTTTATTGTACCATGCTCTTCCACGGGCTTAATTGTTCAAGGTGAAAAAGATGAAGTTACTAAAGAACAAGATTCGGCTCGATTATCAGAAAAACTATCAGCTCGTAATGGCGCAATAATATCATATCAAATGATTAGCTCTGCAGATCACTTCTTCACAAAACATCTTGCAGAATTTGAAGAAGTTATAGATAAACATATTAAACACAGACTAATCTTGGATTCAACAAAGATTCGCAAAGTAAAAAGAGATAGGAGACGCCGTCGCAAAAAAAAGAATATTGCCGAAACCAAACCAGAAAGAAACTATTTCCCAGTTAAACCACTCTCCTCATTTGATATATAAATGATGATTGGCTATGAAAATACAAAGTCCAAAATTTTAGGTGACTTTGCAAAAAATAAGATGCACCATGCTACAATAATTTATGGCAAAAAAGGAATGGGAAAAGCCACTTTTTCAAAATCACTTTGCTTAGAGTTATTAAATTCAAAAAATAGCTTTCATCCCGACCTTTTAATAATTGAAAAAGAAGAGCAAAAAAAAGAAATTGGCGTTGACAAAATAAGAACTATTAGCGATTTCTCAAATCAAACTCATGCTCAAAATGATAAAAAATTTATAATAATTGATTCAGCTTGCGAATTAAATAAATCTTCAGCTAATTCACTTTTAAAAATTCTTGAAGAACCAAAAAATAGCAATTATCTAATTTTAATTGCCCATAATTTTAATAAGATTATTCCAACAATACGCTCCAGATGTAACTTGATTAAAATCGATGATTTCTCAAAAGAGCAATTCAATCAAATATTACAAAATAATAATATTACTCTTGAGGAGAATGTTCTAATTTTGCTTAGCGAAATGTGCGAAAACTCTCCTGCTTTAGCAATTTCAATGCATCAAGACTTGTTAAGAATATATCAATTATTTATTCGCTCGATAATTAATAAAAAAATTAGCGATGAACTAATAAAAAAAATTAGCGATAAAAATTTTGCATTTATTATATTTGAAAGAGTTTTTTCTACTTTCTTTAATAGATTAATAAAAAATTTGAACAAAATTAATCTCAATTTAATTAACGAAGAAAAAGAAAGTTTTAATTTTATATCAAATAATCTTCAGATAAATAACATATTGGAATTGATTGAAAAAATAATGATCTCATTCAATCAAATAAACTCATTATATTTAGATAAAAAATTATTTATTATTAATATTTTTAATAGCCTTTGTCATGAAAAAAATATTTAGAGTAATTGGCTTGATGAGCGGAACTTCTATGGACGGAATTGATCTTGCCTTAATTGAAAGCGATGGAAGAAAATACATTAAAAAACTACTTACAGATTATCAACCTTATCAAAAAGATTTCCAGATAGTGCTAAACAATCTAGTTAAAAATAAACTTCATTCACTTTTATCAATTAAACAAATTGAAAATGAACTAACAATAATTCATGCCAATTTTGTAAATTCATTTTTAAAAAAAAACAATCTAAAACCTGAAGATATTGATGCAATAGGTTTTCATGGACAAACTATATATCATAATCCAGAAAAAATGATTACTTGGCAAATTGGTAATGGTCATTTATTGGCAATAAAAACTAAAATTAATGTGATTAATGATTTTCGTAGCAGAGATATTTGTCTGGGAGGACAAGGAGCTCCACTGGTCCCAATATATCATTTTAATCTTCTCAATAATTATCTAAAACAAGAACAAAAAAATATTGGCGTATTAAATATTGGTGGAGTCTCAAATTTAACATTATTTAACAAAGATAATGAAGCTAGTTTAACTGGATTTGATGTGTGTTTTGGAAATAGTGTTTTTGATGATTTAATTCAAGAAAAAACTAAAAAAAATTATGACCAAGATGGCAAGTTAACCATGAAAGGAAAAGCAGATATTAAATTGGCCAAAAAAATTTTAGAAAACGAGATATTCTTTAGATCGATTCCACGCTCCTTTGATCGACAAGATTTTACAAAAATTGTTGAACCAATAAAAGCCTTAGAACTAGATAATGCTCTTGCTACTTATGGATTTGTACTTACAAAAGCTTTAGAAATAGCTTTAGGTATTATTAAAATTAAGCCAGAAATTATATTTATCTGTGGCGGAGGTAGAAAAAATAAAGGATTAACCAATATTATTTCTGAAAATTTAGTAAATATAAAATTTATTGATATAGACAAATTAAAACTTGATGGGGATAGCATTGAAGCTGAAGCGTTTGCATTTTTAGCTATTAGAAATTTACTAGATCTACCAATTTCTTTTAGTAAAACCACTGGATTAAAAAAATATAAAAATTCAACAGGCGGTATATTTTATAACAAAACTAATTCATGAGATTATTTATAAATTCATCACAAATCTATTTTTATAAAAATTTGGGGATTAATTTTCTTGCAAGCATCAATATGCATAAAAATCCATGATAAGCAAATAATAACACGCAACAAAATAATATTTGTGATCAATACCACTATCAAAAACCACAATGAAAAAACCCACAATCACCAAATTATTTCAGGGAAATAGTAATATATTTCTTTACATTCCAATAATTTTTTGCCTCGGCTGTTTCACTTCAATATTAAATCAAGAAATTTTTGTTAACAAAATTTCAATAATTATCTTCTTAACTTTTTTATTAAGTTTATTTAATTATCTAAATCGTGATAGCTTGATTTCAGTGATTACAACAACAATAACAATATTTTTTTGCGGTATAATTTATTGCATAATTTATGAAAAGATTTTTTTTAATTATGAAAATATTACCAAAAAATTATATGTAGAAGGATATGGCACAATTTCAAATATAACAATTTCAGCAAATTCTAAAACAAATAAAAAGATAGAAATTATTACTCTATCAAACCTTGATTTATTTATACCAAAACCAAAAGCGAAAAATATTAATAATAAAGCTAAAAAATTTGATTTTATAAATGATAAAGAGCTTTTAGATATTGATCGCAAATTTATTGAATTAAGTAATTCATATCAAAATGTTGTTAGCAAAGAATATAGTGATAAAAGAAAAATCATTAATCCACCAAGAAAAATTGCCCTAATTGTAAATAATAATTTTAATA
>CAMASZ010000124.1 GCA_945861125.1 Rickettsia typhi
TTATCTCGCTCCTTAGGTTCATCGTTTACTAAATCAGCAACTTTAATAATTTTATTATCTAATTTTCTTTTAACAAAAATAACTCCCGTGTTTGGATCTTGTTTTTCCACTGTGCCAATAATATCTAGAATTGCATCAACTTCATCATGCTTGCGTTTTGTAGATTCTCCAGCATTTACATTTGGAATATGTAAAATTGTTTTTTGATCAGTATCTAAAACTTGTTCAATAGCTGATAAATATCTTCCCTGATAAAAGTGATAACCAATTCCAAGAGTTTTTAGATGTTTATATCCATTTAATTGTTCGTAGTAGTTATAGGTCACTTTAGTAAATTTAATTTCATCATGAGGCAACAAAACTGGAATATTATCACCTCTAAAATATGATCCTGTCATTGCAACTATATGAGCATTAGTTTTTGACATAACTTTATTTAAAACTTCACCAAGTTTACTTTCTATTGCAGCTGAAACATGGTGAAATTCATCAATAGCCAACAAAATATTATTAAAAACTGAAACTTCTAATTGATTAAATGCAAACCTTAATGTTGCATGAGTACAAATCAAAATTGTTTGAGAGGGATCTTCAATGAATGTTTTAAATGCTCGAACTTTTTTATCGTCACCACCAGGTGTGCATAAGTTATAATCTTCGTTATAATCCCAATCTGCAAAAAAACCATATTTTGTAAGTTTTACCCGATCAAAGGATGCACCTATTGCTCTTTCAGGAACTGCAACAATTACTTTTTTAATTCCTTGATTATAAAGTTTGTCTAAGCCAAGAAACATTAAAGCTCTTGATTTACCAGATGCAGGTGGTGCTTTTAATAATAAGTATTGAGCATTACGAGCGGCAAAGGCTCTTCTTTGCATCTCACGCATACCATAATGATCTATTTCAAGACTTTTTCCAGTTTGTTGGTAGGTAACGTCTACAAAATTTGTCATTAAAGCAACTTATCAATTTTAGTAATCTTATTATAGCAATTAAAAAGAAGTCCGAGTCTTTCTTCATCTGAGATAATATCATTTTTCTTGTAACAACGTTCAATAACATCATCAATTTTTTGATGACAATCTTGAATTGATTTAGGCATTAATTCAGGATCATATAATTGGGAAATAGTTTTGTCAGAAAAGTTCTCGCGAGCATCAATTACTTTTAAAGCTAAGTTTTCTAGTTGATTTTTTATTTGAATATTTTCAATAATAATAGGAAAATTATTATAAACAATTTCCGATGAATATCTTAGACTGGCGCCTAATTTTCCACCCACTCTATCTAGCCATAAAAAATGCATTCTTGAGGATAAAATTGAAAATAAATATAATGGAGCGTCATAAATAACTAGGTTTGGAGCAGTTATAATACATTCGCTATCATAATAAGCTACTGGTAAATATTTTCTATTTTCGGAAGTCGGGGTAGGGACCATTATAGCGTTTTTAAATTGTTTTCTTATCTCTACAAATCTAAAAGGTTGATTACTAAATCTCTGTGTAGTTTGTTTTTTACTACTAAGTCTATTTTTTTTGACTTCTAAAAATCTTTTTTCAAAAAAACTGATTTTGTTTAATTCTTTAAACTGATTTTCATTAGCCCAAATACACCATCTTTTATGTCCATCTAAAAAATCTATACCACTTATGAATCTTTTTAAAAATTTTTTACTTCTTGGATATTGTTCAATAATATTATTATATTCATTTTCACTTAATATCAGTGCACCACCATCATTTGCCATATCACCATATGTCATTAAACTTAAATCTGAGATTGATTTTTTTCTTTTTGAAACAAAAGAAGTAATACCTTCACATAAATATGGATTTATTTCTACTACTTGTTTTTGAAATTCATTTGAATATAGATTTTTTTTATTTTGATTTTTTTTACCAAGGCCAATAATAGATACGTTTACGCCAGCATTATTTACTGCATTATTTTTCCAAATGAATGATTTATGGGCAAATAAAATCTGTAGATTTTTTTCTAATATTCTTTTCCAGATAATTTCAACTTGTTCGCCCTGGTTAATAGAAGCAGTTGAAACAAAAGCAAGAGATGAAAAATTTATATTTTTTTCTATAAATTCTGCGCCTTTTAAAAACCATAAAGCCACATAGTCGGCTTTGGATGACGAGCCAAAAATTGTTTTTATATCGTTTTGCTGATCTATATTTCTTTCTCGATAACCTTTGAATGGAGGGTTTCCAATCAAATAAATAAAAGAGGTTTTTTTTTCAAATTTACAAAATTCATACCAATCTACATTAATTGCATTTGCGCATTTTATATGACTAAGGTTTTCTATTGGTAAAGACGGTTTTATTTCTCCAAATAATTCAAGGTATTTTAAATTCATTTGATGTTCCGCTAACCACAATGAAAGTTTTGTAGTTTCTGAGGCGAAGTGTGATTTTTCAAGTCCATAAAATTGATTTAAGGAAATCCCAGAAATTGACATTCTTAAAAAGTCTGGATTAATTTCTTTTAAATATTCAAATATTTCAATCTCTATAAAGCAAAGTTGTTTGTAAGCGGTTATTAGAAAGTTACCAGAACCACACGCAGGATCAAAAATTTTTAAATTATATATGTAGTTTAAAATTTTTTTTAATTTTTTTTCATTTCCTATTGCTTCTTCTACTTCTTTTTTAATATCATTTAAAAATAAGGGACTAATAACTTTTAATATATTAGATACAGAGGTATAATGCATTCCATCGTCATCTCTATCTTCCGGATTAATAACCGCTTGCAACATTGATCCAAGTATATCTGGATTTATATCTCTCCATTCCAATGACGCATTTTTAATTATTATATCCCTTGTTTTATTAGTAAATATGGGCAAATTAATTTTATTTTTAAATAAATAACCATTTACGTAAGGAAATTTATTTAAGTAAGAAGCATAATTATCTTTATTTTTTAAATCTAATACTTCAAAAAGCTGCGTAAAGAATTTATCTAAGTCTTTACCATCTTCACTTGTCACTTCTTTTATAGTTTTAAGAAAAATATTTTTCTCAAAAATGTTGGAGTCGTCTGCATAATATAAAAATAATAATCGTGAAAAAAATAAATTTAAATCTTCAGCATATAATTCATTCTTTAATATTTTGTTATCAACGATTATTTGTTCATAAAGTTTTCCTATATTTATTGCTGCATTTCTATCTGCTTCAATTTCTTCTGTTAATTCTAATTTTTCAACCCCTATTAAAGGAAAAAAATAATTTGCATTTTTAAATAATTCTGAAAGACTTATATCTAATGTTAAATTATTTTTTTTATCTACCGATACAAGTTCTTTAAAATCTGTTACAATTATAAATCTAATTTTATTTTTTTTGATTAATTCATTTTTAGAAATAGTATCTATAATTTCATGTATATCCTCACCATCATTAACACTGTAAAAGTAGAGTTTCTTTCTCCAAATAATTTCATTTGGTTTTTTTGAAAGATTATAATCGCCATCTTTCAATCGCTTAATTGAGGACTTTGGCTGTTCATAAGCCTCTAGAAAATCATAGATAAAGTTATCTTTATTTAGGTTTTCTTGAATTTTTTTAAGTCTTGTTTCTATTCTTTCTAGGAGCATTGTTTCTTATTGTTATCAAAGTATGTCGAGAAAGATTGCCTAGGTTTAATTACCCGCAGCTAGTCCCAGAAGCTACTAATTAAGACTTTTGTCAGTCTCTCGTCATCTCTATATATAATGACTCTCGTCATCCCTATATATAATGATAAGACATTGAGACTTTAAAATATATTATTAGTCTCACAGTCTCATACTCATACGAATATGCTTAAATAATTTATAGTAAGTTTGAGTAAATCTTAATTACAACTAGAGGTTGACATGATAATTTTCTTTTGTTATATTAATAATTCAGGATTAATTCCTGCGAGCTTTAAGCTCTCAAGTTCCGTAAGTCTTTAAAATTACGCGCCCTTAAATAAAGCCATTTGGTGGGCATCTCATAAAAGTAGCGTGTGTTAGCACTCAGCATTTTGCTGCGCGTTGACTAAAAGTAATTTTTAACAAGGAGAAAATAATATGCGAACTATTCGCAAACTTAAGATAGTTTCTGACAATAAGGTTAGAGCTAATAGAGAAAACGCTAAAAAAAGCTCTGGTCCTAAAACTTTATCTGGAAAAGAAAAAGTTAGTGGAAATGCACTTACACATGGCCTAACAGCTGAAAAGCATGTGATTATTGGAG
>CAMASZ010000125.1 GCA_945861125.1 Rickettsia typhi
CAATCTCAAACCACTATTAACCTAACTAAAGGAAACGCCTTTGGTGAAGAAACAAAACGACAAATCATTAACAATCTTAGCGAAATTCCATTATCAAAAAATTCTTCAATTGGCGAAAACATTCAATTTTCTCATGTTACTTCAACTTATAATAATGGTAGTCAGGCCTACAGCTTTAATGGTCTAGAATTATTTTATCGCTATCGCTTTCTAACTACAAAATATCTTGGATTAACTATTCACAATTCTTATCGATTTCATGGAATTTATAATGAAAATAAATATTTATCATTAATGCCAAAACAAAATGACTATGAATTAAGAATGATAATGGCGCATAATATGTCGGATAGACTGATCAACAACATAATTAAAAGTCCTAATCAATATTTTGTAAGATTTGAACTTGCCTATCGTAAAAAGTTTAATAATCCTTTTGATGAAATTCGCGAGAGATTTATTGTTGGTATAAATTTAGGTAAGAATTTTTCAACTCTTATTCAACAAGATTTAATCTATGCTATGACTAAAAATAGCTCAAATACTCGCAATAGTTTTCGCCAGTTACAAAATTTTGATTTTTCCAAAGATTTTCATCACATAATTTCACCGAGCTTAATTTACAAACAAAATGATAAATTAGCTTGGCAATTTGGATTTTTTTATAGGATAGGAGGCAATGATAATCAGTATGACTCTAAAGGAATTAATGTTGGAATTTTAAATAGTTTCTAATCAAAATTAACTTAATCATTTATGAATAGCTTAATATTTTTCAATGACAACCCTGATCAAACCATTATCTAATTGATTTTCAAAAATAAATTTACTTTCAACATTACCAAAACTAACTGCTGCAACTATCGATTTTGCTAGTACCTGATCTTTAATATATTCTTCAAAAAACTTTATTACCTCAATAATTCTGGCGTTATCTGATGAAATTTTAAGATTAATAAAATCAGAAATATTAAAATTTGCTTCTTTACGATTTTGCTGAATTGCCCTAACTATATCACGAGCAATCCCTTCATTTTCAAGATCTTCAGTAACATTAATATCAAGAATAACAAGATAATCATTGGTTGGAAGCACTGCAATTGCAACATCTTTTTGAATATTATTTTTTATATCTAATTTAAATTCAAATTCATCATCAACCAACTCTACATTCGCGATTTCTATTTTTTTATCTGAAACTTTTTGCCATTTATTTTCTTTAATCGCCTGGGTAATTTCTTTAATTTTAGCTCCATATTTGGCGCCTATTTTCTTAAAATTTATAATCAATTTTGTTTCAGCAAACTCATCTATTTGTTCCTTTAAAATGATATCCTTAACATTTACTTCATCGGCAATAATTTCTTTAAAAACACTCAAATTTGTTGTATTTTTCCCAACTATAGAAAGTGATTTTAGTGGCAATCTTACTCTTAAATTTTTATTATCACGAATTGATAATGCAACAGAACAAACCGCCCTCACAAGATCCATATTGGCAACTAAATCTAGCTCATCTTCTAAAAAACTAACATTCGGAAAATCTTGTAAATGAACCGACATTCTTCGATCAATTATCATGATAATTCTCCAATTAAATAAGTTTTTTCACCACAAGAATTTAGGATCTCAACTACCTCTTCAGCATCTTTTTTGTCAACAACCAATACCATACCAATTCCACAGTTAAAGGTACGATGCATATCTTCATCAGATATATTTCCTAGTTTTTGTAAAAAAGAAAATATTTCTGGTCTTGGCCATGATTTATAATTAATTTTTGGAACGATATTTTTAGATATAACTCTCGGTAAATTTTCCACCAAGCCTCCCCCCGTGATATGTGCCAAAGCTTTGATTTTATTTGTTTTAATTGCTTGTAAGCAAGATTTTACATATATTTTTGTTGGTTCTAGTAAAATTTCTCCAATGGTTTTACCATCAAAAGCAGGATTGGAAAATTTTAGAGAATTTTTTTGCAAGACAAATCTTGCCAGTGAATAACCGTTAGAGTGAACACCACTTGAAGCAAGGCCTATTATAATATCTCCGGCTTTTGTATCAATTGGTAATATTTTATCTCTTTCTACGGCGCCAACTGCAAACCCAGCAAGATCATAATCTCCTGAATTATACATTCCAGGCATTTCAGCGGTTTCACCACCAATTAAAGCACAACCCGCCATTTTACAACCTTCTGAAATACCTTTAATTACAGTGCTGGCAATATCAACATCTAATTTGGAACAGGCAAAATAATCTAAAAAAAATAATGGCTCAGCACCCTGCACTATTAAGTCATTAACCGACATAGCAACAAGATCAATCCCAATTGTTGCATGATTTCCAACTTCAATAGCTACTTTTAATTTAGTACCAACTCCATCAGTTGAAGAGACGAGTACGGGATCTTGATAATTACATTTTTTTAGATCAAATAAAGCTCCAAAACCTCCAAGATTGGAATCAGCTCCAATTCTTTTGGTTGATTTAGCAAAAGGCTTTATGATATCAACTAGCTTATTTCCAGCATCTATATCAACTCCAGATTGTTTATAATTTAGAAACATTTTTACTTGAATTTAAAACTATTTAAACAAAGCTATTTGAAGCTTTTAATTTGTATTTATAATATGAAATCTATCTTTGCAAGATCATAGAATTTTATTTTATATGTTAATTATATAAAGAATAAAACTAAACAACCTCGCGATAAATAATTTTGTATATACCAGCGATAAATTATCGCTTTGAGATATTTTTATTTTCTCTCGCGACATTAGTCGCGGCCCCGCCTTGCGGGGACCCCATATACCAAAGCGATAAATTATCGCTTTGGTATATGCATTATAGCATTTTCAATTTTTAATTAAAATCAAAAAAACAAAGTATGGTAAGATTAATTATAATGATTGCATTACTGGCGAGTATATCAACTAAGCCAACAATTGCTCAAGAAGATAAAAATATTTTCATCGTTGAAAATGTTGAAGTAAAAACCAAAGGAAAATCTCCCAGCTCAGCTAGAACAATAGCGGTTAATAATGCTAGAAGAGACGCCTTTCTTATTTTATTAACCAGATTGGAATTAAGTTTATCAATTGCCGATAATATATCTGATGAAGAAATATCTGACATGATTCGTTCTGAACAAATTATTAATGAAAAAATTGCTGGCAATAATTATTCCGCCAGCTTCAACATAACCTTTGCCAAAAATTTTGTGGATCATATTTTATCTCAAAAAACTAATCAAAAGGGTTCAGCCCTTGAAAGCAAAGATAAAGAAATATATCTAGCAATTCCAATATTATCAGAAAAAAATGAATATTTAATTTGGGAAGATAATAATAAGTGGCAAATAGCGATTAAAAATTTTATAAAGCAAAAAAAAATTTCAAAAAAGATAATAATTCCAGAAGCTTCAGTTGATAATGTTGCAATATTAAGCAAAGATAATATCACAAAAATTGACTATCCTCAATTGGAACCAATAATTGAACAATATAAAGCTGGATCAGCATATTTATTGTTTTTAAATTTCAATGAAAGCGAGAATAAAGCCTTAGTTAAAGTTTTACATCTAAGAAAATTACAAAAAAATCAATTCAAATTAAGCTTTACGAATACAAATAAAATAAGTTATGACGAATTAATTAATAATGTTGCTCAAAAAACTATCGAATATTTAGAGGAATCAACAGTTGGCAGAGATAAAAATTTTAATTCAAATTTGATAAAACTTGGATTAAACGTTAAGAGCATCTCAGAATGGCTTAATATAAAAAAAATAATTGAAAACAGTAATCTAGTTGATGAAATCAATATATTATCAATTTCAAAAAATTATGTGGAAATATCTTTAAATTATGTTAGCTCTGAAAAAAACATTGAGGAAGCATTTACAAAAATTGGAGTTATAATAATCAAAAAATCAGATAATTTTTATACCTATAATAGCACAAACTAGTAATTAAATATGAATCTTAGTAAAAAATTTGTCATAGGCATAATCATAATAGTACTTACTGCACTTATAATTTATAAGATAAAAAACGTTCTTTTACCTTTTATTTTAAGCTTTATAATCGCCTATTTTCTTGATCCACTAATTAACCTATCAATAAGAAAACTAAAAATATCGAGAGTTGTTACAATTCTTGGAGTTTTAACAATTTTCTTTTCTACAATAGCTATTTTATT
>CAMASZ010000126.1 GCA_945861125.1 Rickettsia typhi
GAGATAAAAATTTTTAAAAAATGAAGCTGTATATCCATACAGCTGAGGCTTTTTAGAGATTTTTAGCCAAAAATATGAAGTTAGAATTTTAATTTTTTTTAAAACTTTTAAAGATGGGATTTGGTATAAGCCAATATAAGCTCCTTCAGTTTTAGCAAATGAGGATTTTGTCAATATCAATAAAGCAATAGTTATAGTGGTGAAAATTTTTTTCATGTTTAATGGATTTGATTTTAAGAATTGTTGCACACTGGAGTGTTAAAAACTTAGAAATTTAAATGTCATATTTCAGAATTTAATAGTATTAGAGAAGTAACTTCTCTAATACTATCTAATTAATTAGAAATGATAGGCAATCCCAGCTTTGATAATATCTATGTCTGTTTTGGTTTTGATTTTTGCAGGAACCATAGAAAGCACCACGGTACTAGTTTTAGAGTCAAAATCAATTGAAGTTTTATTATATTCTAGATTGAATGATAATTTATCTGTAGCATTTACATTAAAACCAAGACCATAAAAAAATGAGCCGGCATTACCCCTTGTTTCAGCATTAACATAACTTCCATTATTCATGTAGTCATTAGTTTTTAATGATAAATTAAAACTATTATAACCAAGAGGTATATATGCTGAAAAAACCTTATTAAAATCATATCCAAAATCTGATTTTAAAGCAAATCTGCTATTAATACTTAAACTTTGTTGCCAAAGATTTTTTTTATCATTGACTTCAGACTCATTATTTAAGAATTGAATTAGCACTCCCGGAGCAACATAAAAATTATTAAAATTAAAAGCATATTTAGAATTTATTCCAAAACCAAATGAAGAATCATTTGATGATGAATTAACATAATCTATGTTTTTATAGTTAGTTATTTGAGATGTTTTTGTATCAGCTTTAGTTTTAAGAATGTCTAAGCCAATGTAAGCTCCTTCAGTTTTAGCAAATGAGGCTTTTGCCAATATTAATAAAATACCAGCAATAATGGTGAGATTTTTTTTCATAATTTTAAGTATTAATTGAGGTTTAAGAATTGAAAGTTAATAGTGTATTTAGAAGTGAGATTTCTAAACTATCTTCTATAATAAGCATTTTTTTTATAATTCAAATATAAATTTTATTTATAACAAAATATTTTTTGAAATAAAATTATTAACAGCGAGATAATATCAAATCCCATCTTTAAATCAAATTATAACAAAATATTTTTGCCAGTCGTGCCCTAGGACAACGACACGATTTTTGAGATAAAAATCTTTAAAAAATGAAGTCGTATACCTATACGAATGAGGCTTTTTGAAGGTTTTTTTACCAAAAATATGAAGTTAGAATTTGAATATCCTATTGAATATTTAAAGATGGGATTTGGTATAAGACTCTATGCGCACATTAGAGATTGAAATAAAAGCAAACCATCTGAAGAGCCATTATTTACATCAATTGCTCTTTCTGGGTGAGGCATCATTCCTAAAACGTTTTTTTTATCATTAAATACTCCTGCAATATTGAAAATTGAGCCATTTGGATTTGAAGAATCACTCAAATTTCCTTCTTGATCAACATATCTAAAAGCAATTGATTCTTGATCTTCCAATTTTTTTATCGTATCACCACTAGCATAATAATTACCATCCATATGAGCAATTGGAATTTTTATAATTTGTCTACTTTTATATTTATTGGTAAATGATGAATAATTATTTTCAACTCGTAAATTAACCTGTTTACAAATAAATTTCATTTTCTGATTTCTAACCAATACTCCAGGAAGTATACCGCTTTCAGTTAAGATTTGAAATCCATTACAAATTCCAATAATTCTGATACCCTTATTGGATAATCTTTTAACTTCTTGCATTACCGGTGATATTTTTGCCATCGCGCCACTTCTTAAATAGTCTCCGTATGAAAAACCACCCGGAACTATTATCAAATCTAAATCATTATCTAGGCTAGTTTCTTTGTGCCATATTTTTTGAATTTTGCTATTAATTTTTTGCAATGCATCAATAGCATCTCGATCACAATTTGAGCCTGGAAATGTTATAACTGCTGATTTCATTGTAAAAAATTATTTACTTAAAATTTCAAAATCATAATCTTCAATGATTTTATTTACCAAAAGTTTATCACAGATATCATCAATAATTTCTTTAATTTTATGATGATCGTTTTCAAATATTTCTAAATCAATAAATTTTCCCTGCCTAACTTCAGAAATTTTTGAATATCCCAAATTTTTAACTAAAGAATTTTCAATCGCTTTTCCCTGAGTATCTAGTACAGATTTTTTTAGGGCAATGTTTATTCTTATTTTCATAATTTAAATTTTAATTTTTAATCTATTGGCTACTTCTTGATAAGCCTCTAACAATCCACCCAGATCTCGACGAAACAAATCTTTATCTAATCTAACAAAAGTTCTTGTATCCCATAGTCTACAACTATCAGGACTAATTTCATCTGCCAAAATAATTTTATTGTTATCATCAAGACCAAACTCAATTTTAAAATCAACTAACTTAATTCCTATACTAAAAAACAAATCTAAAAGAATTTGATTTATTTTATAAGCAATTTTTTTTATTTCTCTTAATTCATATTTTTTAACAATCTTTAAAACAAAAACAGCATGATCATCGTTGATCAAAGGATCACCAAGAGCATCATCTTTATAACAAATTTCAAAAACGGGGTGCAATAATTTTTCACCCTCATTAACCCCAAGTCTTTTTGAAAGAGATCCTGAGGCAATATTACGAATTATAACTTCAAGAGGAATTATGTTAACTTTTTTAATTAATTGCTCCCTATCATTGAGTCTTTTTATAAAATGATTTGCTATTTTATTACTAGAAACAACCTTCATTATATGCTCAGATATGTAATTGTTTAAAATACCCTTTCCTTCAATTATGGCTTTTTTTTGAGCATTAAACGCAGTAGCGTCATCTTTAAAGTGCTGAATTAAAAATTGATTATCATTAGTAGAGTAAAGTATTTTTGCCTTACCTTCATATATTAATTTATTTTTTTCCATTCTAAGTTATTTTTAGTTTATTATTTCTTATTATTTATGTTAAAGACATTAGTTAATAGCAAATAGATTTTAAGGAAAATGCAACAGAATAAATTAAGTCGTACAAAACTAATATTTAGTACAATTAATTTTTGTGTAACAATTATAAATTGATACTTTGCATGGATTGTTATATAATTTATTTTTAATTAAAATTTATAAGAATTTTTAAAAGCTTGAACTGTAATGTTATTAATCCCACTTTGCAATAGGAGGAAGAGACATTAAAATTGCTTCAGTATTCCCTTCCGTCATGAGTCCAAATCTTGTTCCTCGATCATAAACTAAATTAAATTCTGTATAAAATCCACGTTTTTTTAATTGATATTCTCTTTGTTCTTCACTCCATCTATTATACATATTGCGACGAATAATTTTTGGAAAAATATCTAAAAAAGCTAAACCTACTTTTTTAGTAAAATTAAAATCAGCTTCAAAATTACCTGAATTTAAATAATCATAAAATATTCCACCCACTCCTCTTGGAACATTACGATGTTTTATAAAAAAATATTCATCACACCATTTTTTATATTTTTCATAATATTCTGGATTAGCCTCATCACACACTTTTTTAAAAGCTTGATGAAATTGATTGGTATCTACCTCATTTTCATAAATAGGATTGAGATCAGAACCGCCTCCAAACCATGTTTTTTCAGTGCAAATGAAACGCGTATTCATATGAACAGCCGGAACTAAGGGTGATTGCATATGAGCGACTAGTGATATACCGCTTGCCCAAAATTTTGGATTAACATTAGCTCCAGGAATTTCTTTACGAAAATTTTCATTAAGTTCACCATAGACCTCAGAAAAGTTTACACCAACTTTTTCAAATACCCTACCCTTCATAATCGATATTTCCCCATAGCCACCATCTTTATTTTTATCTGATCTAAGCCATTTTTTTCTATTAAACTTAAATTCTTGATTATTATTGAATTCAAATTCAATTTTTTCAAATTCTAGACATATCTTGTCTCTTAATTCACGAAACCAAGATGAAGTAATTTTTTGTTTTTCTGTAATATTCATAATAAAGAAATTTTAAAGTTTTTATCTAAAAATATTTTGTTATAATTTGATTTAAAGATAAGAAACATTATAATCA
>CAMASZ010000127.1 GCA_945861125.1 Rickettsia typhi
AATGCCAAACAGACTAATAGGAATATACTTACTACCGATTGAGTCTTTTAATCTTTTTAAACTAATTGAGTCAGAAGTAAAAAAACAAGAAAATAAAACTCTCAAACACTCTAAAAATCATGTTTACTGTCTAATTCTTCAAACAAAAGCTGGTGGAACAAGGCAGATTGTAATTTCTGATCATGGTATACTTTTTACTAGGGTAGTTAATTATAACTATGACGAACCAGAGTTTGTCGAAAAATATTTTCAAGATATTTATAGTACCTTTGAATATTTAAAAAGAATTTATATAGATCTAACAATTAAAGATTTTGAGGTTGTTAATTTGATGCCTCAAAGAATTTTGAATCCATTAAAAGGAGTTGCAAATACAGAACTAAACTCAATCAATTTAGATATTGAAAACATCTCACAAAGTTTAAAATTTAAAGAAAATTATTCTGAATACAAAGAATATTGTGATCACATAGTTATTGATATTTTTAATAAATCAAAAAAGATTTTACAGTTCTCAAATATTAAAATTAAAACCTCTGAAAAGATTTTTTCGATCATAAATGCTTCTTTTGTTTACAATATTATAGCGTTAACAATTATAGGGATTTCTTTGATATATACTTTGTTCTCTTTAGAAGGGGTTAGAGATACTTTATCTAAGTCGGAATCAGAAAAAAAAGAAACTTCTGATCAACTAGAAAAGCTTAGTAAATTAATGTTAGAGGGTGCTCAAGTTAATGAAGGTGATGCAAAAATAAGTATTGAAACAATTAATGACTTTGGGAAAATTGAAGAAGTTTTAAGCTCTTCCGAACCAAAATTTATAGATTATTACAGTAAACTTAATTTTATTAGTGGTTATAATGTCAAATTAAATAAATTTACTTACAATTTAAAAAATTTTAATCACAAATCACCAGATAACAATTCATCTCATGAAATTTTGATTAATGGAATTCTTCTTAATAAAAGTGGTGATATAGAAGATTTGTTTACAGAATTTGATAATTTTGTTAGTGAAGTAAAAAAAAATATGGCAGGAAATGAGATAAAATACAATGAATTACCAAAAAATATAGACTTTAATAAAAAATATTACGACTTTCCGATTGATTTTACTATATCAAGTTCAAAAAATAATTAACAAATGAAAATTGAATCATTAAGAATAAAACTAAAATTAAATATTATCTTTTCAGCAGTTCTTACTCTTTCCATAGTTATAATTCATTCCTATAAATTTTTTAAAGAAAAAGATTACAATCAAGATATTGAAAAAGTTAGATCAGAAATTATCAATTTAAAACAGAGAAATACTGAGGTAGAAAGCAAGGCTAACGATGCCAAGAAATACAAAGAAATATGGAAAAAAATGAGCTCTACTAAAAAAAATATGGTAGGTATTAAAATGGATGATGTTAACTCTAACTTAAAAAAACTATCAGAAAAATATTCAATAATCGATCCGACAATAAAGGTAACATTACCAGAAAATATCAATGAGGGATTATTCAAAAGAGAAACATTAGTAACTTCATTTGCTAACGTTTCCTTATCTTATAATTCGTATGATGATATAAGATCATTGCAGTTTATTGATGAATTTATGAAAACAATGAATGGTTATAAAATAATTACTTCTTTAGAGATAAAGAAAAATAAAGATTATTCTCTAAATGATTTTGTAACAATTAGTACCGGAAAGTCTGAAGGCGGAGTATCAACTAAAATAGAACTATATTGGTATATTTTTAAAAGCTAAACTTACACTGTTAATTAATGAAAATTATAAAATTTCTTCTTGCCAAAAAAGTAGTCATCTTCTTTTTTGTTATTATTGTTTTATCAAAATTTTCTTTTGCACAAAATTCAGCATTAATTCAAGAAAATTCATCAAATACAACTGTTGAAAATTCTAAAGAAAGTGATAACAAGCCAATTCTTTCACAAGAAGTATTAAAAGAAACTCTGGATGAAGTTTTATCATTTGGAAAAACAAAATCATTAATGTTTGATAAAGAAGAAAATAACAATATTAATCGAGCGATAGATTCTTTAAAAAACAATCAAACTTTTATACCAGAGGGATTGGAAGATCCAACCCAAACTGATTCTAATCAAGAAAAAAAACAGGAAGTTGAAGCGCAAGAAGCAGCCTTAGAAGAGCAAAGAAAAAATCAAGCTAACGAAAAATCATATATATATCTTGCTTCAATACTTTATTCTTCTAGTAAAAAATGGATTATCTGGATTAATGAACAAAAAATTACCAATGAAAGTAATTCAAAGGATAATGAGTTACACATTTTAAATGTTAAGTCGGATCGTGCTAAAATTGCATGGAAAATGAGTGTTAGTAAATGGAAAATTTTATCAGGTAAAAACTCGGAAGAATTTGCGCCAAAAATTAATGAAAATAATCAGGTTGAAATTGAATTTGAGTTAAAACCTAATCAAACTTTTATTTTGAGCACAAATTCAGTATTTGAAGGAAAAGCTTCAGCTTCTTATGTAAAGAAAAAAGAAGATGACAGAAGATTAAAACTAAAAAGCTCAAATAATTAACTTCAATCAAAGGCTTAACCAAATGCTTATCTTTAAATAATAGTATTTTCTAATATTTTAACTTCATGTTATTGTGGCATATTGCTACCGCAAGTGCATCAGCTTCATCGCTTGTTTTAAAAGAACTCTTTGGTAATAATATTTTAATCATACTTTGAATTTGCTCCTTCTCTGCTCTGCCAATTCCTACAACTGTTTTTTTTATTGATGTAGTTGAGTATTCCTTAACTTTTAAATTAAAAATTCCCAATGTAAGAATCAATGCTCCACGAGCATGCCCTAACATTAAAGATGAAAGAGGATTTTTATTAACAAAAGTTTCTTCAATCGCTGCTTCATTTGGTTTATAACAATTTATTATATTCGATAATTCATTGTGAAATTTACTTAATCTTGAAGATAAATCATCATTAGGAGACGTGTATATTGTATCTGAAAAAACATAATATAAATTATTACCTTTAACTTCAATAATTCCAACCCCTGTTTTTGTAAGGCCAGGATCAATACCTATTATTTTCATTTATTCAGTATATTAATTTTTAGTAGGTATTTTACCCATTTCTTTATCAATTGAAGATTCAAAATTATTAAACTCCTGAGGTGTTTTTGCATTTTGTTTATTAATATTTTTAAGAGTAGATCTTCTCTCTCTTCCTGATGTATAAAGATTCATATTGTAAACGCAGACTATATCATTACCATTCCTAAGCGTAAACTGAGGAGATATAATTTCTGTTATAATATAATTTTTAACTGATCTAAAATTTATTAATGATTCATAACCGTCAGAATCAACTGAAAAAATTGCTGGAAGTTCAGATATTTTATTTGAAAATTGAAAATAAGTAAACTTTCCATTGTCAAAAACTTTAATAGGAGCGATTATAGGTTCACCAGTATATTGATAATTAAAATTGTATATCGATAAATCGCTCATATCTGGCTCATCAGAAGCAGGAACTTTTGGAAATTCAACAATATTTTTATCTTTTTCATCTGGATATACAAATTTTGCAACAAATATAAGGTTTTTATCTGTTATTCCGTTTGCCTCTCTTGCCATAAGTTCAAAGTGGTAAACTTTTTTATTAGTTATAACAGTCATATTGGTTTCAGAACTATCTTCGCCAACTGGTTTTAAGAACAAACGGTTACCTAAGCTTTCAAAAAGCCACATAGAAGGATTTCCCATGGAAATAGTTACAACTGACTCACCTTGATCGAATTCTATAAATCCTTGATAAGTGTAATGACCTATATATCTATAAACTTCGTTAGGATTATAAACATAACTTCTGAATTTTTTCTCAGATCCTAAATATCTGGGAAACTGTGCTGAGAAAGAGCTATTAATGTTTATTATTAAAAAAGCAATAACCAGAAAGATTTTTTTTATCATATTAAAAAAATTTATTTTACTCTAAATAATTGATATTTATTAACTAGAAATTTTATATAAGTTTTTTTCTCATCTTTGCTAATTCCTTCAAATTCATATTTAATTTTAGCAATGAAATTCTCCTTAACATTTTTTAATTCTCCATATTCATCAGAAGATTTTATTACAGAGGAA